>JBJTWJ010000036.1:0-4077 GCA_046081665.1 Alphaproteobacteria bacterium
GTTTGAAAATTCTTCTTGAAAACATGCTTCGCACCTATGAGGATGAGGCAATTCTTCAAGAGCATATTATCTCACTTGCTCATTCAGTTAATGATCCAAGTAAAAGAATCGAGATTGATTTTGTGCCAGCTCGAGTTTTAATGCAAGATTTTACGGGAGTTCCTGCGGTGGTTGATTTGGCAACAATGCGTGATGCCGTAAAAAAACTTAATAAAGATCCAAAAAAAATTAATCCATTAGTGCCAGTTGATTTAGTAATTGATCACTCGGTGCAAGTTGATTTTTCAGGTGATGACAAAGCTTTCGAAAAAAATGTTACTTTAGAATTTGAGCGTAACAAAGAGCGTTACGAGTTTTTAAAATGGGCCCAAGAATCTTTTGATAATTTTCGAGTTGTTCCACCGGGAACCGGAATTTGTCACCAAGTTAATTTAGAAAATTTAGCGCAAGTTGTGTGGAATAAAAAAGAGCAGGGCGAAAACCTAGCCTACTTTGACACTGTGGTTGGAACGGACAGCCATACCACGATGATCAATGGTCTTGGTGTATTGGGTTGGGGAGTTGGGGGAATAGAAGCTGAAGCAGGGATGCTTGGTCAACCAAGCTCAATGTTAATTCCTGAAGTTATTGGCTTTAAATTAAAAAACTCTTTGCGTCCAAATGTTACCGCTACAGATCTGGTTTTAACAGTTACTAACATTTTGCGTAAGAAAGGTGTGGTTGGAAAATTTGTTGAATTTTTTGGTGATGGCGTTGCCAAATTATCACTAGCTAATCGTGCAACTATCGCCAATATGGCTCCTGAATATGGTGCAACTTGTGGAATTTTTCCAATTGATCAAATTACTTTAGACTATTTGCATCTTACAGGGCGTAATTCAGAAACTATTGCTTTAGTTGAAAAATATGCCAAGTTGCAAGGAGTTTTTGCAGATCATCAAAATTTTGCAAATTATAGCGAAACATTGGAGCTGGATTTACAAGAAGTTGTTCCAAGCCTTGCTGGACCTAAACGTCCGCAAGATCGACTTAACCTTGATGCAGTTGCAAAATCATTCGCCGATTTGCAAGCCGAATTAAAAATTCACAATGAACATAAATTTCTTATCCCAGAATTAAATACTGATCTTGGCGATGGTGATGTGGTGATCGCAGCCATAACTTCTTGCACCAACACTTCAAACCCATCAGTTTTAATTACCGCAGGTTTATTGGCAAAAAAAGCTGTTGAAAATGGCTTGAAAGTTAAAGGTCATGTTAAAACTTCACTTGCCCCAGGATCGCAGGTTGTTAGTAAATATTTGAGTGATTCTGGTTTACAAAAATATCTTGATGAATTAGGTTTTAATGTAATTGGTTATGGTTGCACAACTTGTATTGGAAATTCTGGGCCATTGCATGAACAAATTGAAGAAGTTATCAAATCAAAAAATCTTACTGTTGCTTCAGTTTTATCGGGCAATCGCAATTTTGAAGGGCGAGTTCATCCCTTGGTTAAAGCTAATTATCTAGCATCGCCTCCACTTGTTGTTGCTTATGCTTTAACTGGAACTGCAGCAATTGACTTAACTAAAGAACCAATTGCTACCAATAATTTTGGTAAAAAAATCTATCTTAATGACCTCTGGCCAACTCAACAAGAGGTTGATGAAGTTATTGCCAAAACAGTTACTCGTGAAATTTTTGTCGAAAAATATTCCAATCTTTTCCAAGGTGATAAATTCTGGCAAAATATCAAAGTTTCAAAATCTGATACTTATGCTTGGAACCAAGATAGCACTTACATTCGCTTGCCAAATTATTTTGACAATCTCAAACAAGAAAATGCTCAGCCAATCAGTGATGCTAGAACTTTAGCTTTATTTGGCGATTCAATTACCACCGATCACATTTCCCCTGCTGGAAATATTTCTGCAACATCGCCAGCTAGCGATTATCTGCGTGCTCACAAAGTGGAGAAAAAAGATTTTAATTCTTATGGGGCAAGACGCGGAAATCATGAGGTGATGATGCGTGGCACATTTGCCAATATTCGTATCAAAAATGAAATGCTTAATGGTGCCAAGGAGGGAGGATATACCAAGAATGCCAATGGCGAAATTGTTAGCATCTATGATAGTGCAATCGCTTATAAAAATAATCAAATTGATTTGGTGGTTATCGCTGGTAAAGAATATGGCACAGGATCATCTCGCGATTGGGCTGCCAAGGGTGTTTATTTGCTTGGTGTAAAAGCAGTTATTGCTGAAAGTTTTGAGCGAATACATCGTTCCAATTTAATTGGTATGGGGGTTTTGCCTTTGATTTTCAAGGCTGGAACCACTCGTAAAACTTTGCAGTTAACAGGCGATGAAAAAGTTGATATTTTAGGAATTGATCAAAAAATTTCTGCAAAACAAAATTTGCAAGTTATTTTTAAAAAATCTGATGGTTCGCAAGTTAAGGCTGATCTTATTTGCGGACTAGACACTAAAACCGAAGTTGAGTATTATAAACTCGGTGGAATTTTACAATATGTTATTAACCAAATAAATAATTAAATTATGCAAGTTAGAGTTATCGGGGCAAATATCGATGTTGGTGATTCATTGAATTCACATATCGAAGAACAGTTAATAAAAACTGTAAAAAAATATTTTGAAAATGCAGTCAGTGCTGAAGTTCATTTTCATAAAGAAGGTTTAATGTTTCACTCAATGCTTTTTGTTAATGAGGGAGTTAAAAAAGGTATTGTTGTCAAGTCAGATGGCGAAGCTGGTGATGCTTATAGTGCTTTTAATGAAGCGTTGCGTAAAGCCCATAATCAGCTTCAGCGTTATCGCAGTCGTTTGAAAAATTATCGCCAAAAAGGTGGTGGTTTGAAATCTGTAGAACCAAACCTTAAGGCCCTTAATGCTACAAAATACGTAATTCCAGCCATTCCCCATGATATTATTGAAGAAATTGAAAATGATAATGATATTGCCAATATCAGTAACGATCATATCAATTCCAATCATAAAATAATTGCCGAAAAAACTACTGAAATCGAGGAGTTAAGTGTTGATGAAGCAATTATGAAAATGGATTTGCAGAATTTACCAGCCTTGGTTTTTATTAACAATGTTGATAAGAATATTAATGTGGTTTATCATCGCAAAGATGGAAATATTTCATGGATTAATCCTAATAAATAAATGAATTTAATTCCGTAAAAATATATTAAAATAGACTATTGTTGACCAAAAGTTAATTTTAAAATATTTATGGTTTTTTTAATAATTGGTGTTGATTAAAAATTAACTGGCTTTATAATTGGCAAAAATAAGGAAGCTATAAGGTTATAAAGTCTGACATTAATTCTCGTTTTTTAAAGATTTTTATTTTCAAACCAGTTTTGTGCGTTGCATGAGATAAGAAGCTTTGCCTGCGTTTGCATGGCTAAAGATTTTTCTTAAAATGGTTTTATTTGAAATGATATTTTAACCAAAATCGGTTATTAGAATGTTTTAGAATTTTGCTAATCATTGATTTTATTAGTGGAAATGGTATAATATTATCAATCAAAAAATAGTTACTTAGCTAGCATTTAGTTTGTTATTTGCTAGTTTTAATATTGTTATCTTATATTTGCCTAAAAGGAGGTATTTTTAAAAATGGAAGTTTCAGTTCACGGTAAAAATTTTGAAGGAGCAATTCGTGCTTTTCGAAAGAAAACTCAAAAAGATGGCGTAGTTAAAGAATCGCGCCAAAGAAACAATGGCTTTGAAAAACCATCTCGTCGTAGAAAAAGAAAATGCGAAGAGAGTATTATTCGAAGAAGAAAAGTTCGTAAAGGAGAAACTGTTTTTTAAAACTTTACAATTTTTAATATCCGTCAACTTTAACCGATTTTTTTTAGTTTATTAGATTAAATTAAAAATTCATAATATTTTTGACAAAACCTGCTTGCAAAAAATTTTGCAAGCAGGGCATTTGCAGGAAAGATAGTTTGCAAAACCTTCCCCCAAAATCCTTTATACCCCTCATTATCCACAACCTCGAAAATCCTTCAAGCTGTAGCTACGTCCCTTGAGGGGCTTGCACCCCTACACATTA
>JBJTWJ010000037.1:0-20676 GCA_046081665.1 Alphaproteobacteria bacterium
AAGATTTTATATAATTTAAAAATATTTTAAGTAAGTTTGTTATATTTCAATCATAAATATTAATAATTAACAATAAATCTATGAAACACTATAAAATAATATTTTTAACATTGCTGGTTGTGGCGTTGAGTTCGTGTCAGGGCTTTCAAGGTTTGGGGTCGGTTAGTGGCAAAAATTCGCAAAATAAAGATTCGCAAGGTGGTGATTCTGCGGGTAATAGTGAAGACGATCCTGCCCAAAAAATTATCGCCACTTATTCATCAGATTCTAGCAAAAATATTTCGTTGCGAGATTTGAATATTGAGTTGGAAAAATTGGCGCTACAAAACCCTAAGCTAAAAGGCTTAAACTTTGAGAGTTTGAGTTATCAGCAAAAAGAAAGTTTAATCAAAGAATTGGTCTTGAAAGAGATGGCTGTTAACGAGGCCAAGAACAGAGGTTTGCATCGCGAAAAAAATTATCAGGAAGCCTTGCGAGTTTTTGAAAGGGAAATGTTGAAGCAAACCTTGATTAATCAATTGTCAAAAGAGGCAACTGCTGAAAAAAATGTCAAAAAAAATTACGATGAATTGGTTGTTAAATTAAAAGACAAGCAAGATTTTAGAATAAGTTATATCATTGTTAAAAGCCAAAATGAAGCGCAAGTGCTTTATCAAGCTCTTTTAAAATATCCTAATTCATTTGCTGGGCAAGCCCAAAAAAGATCGCTTGATAAAGAGATTGGCAAAAAAGGTGGGGATTTAGGTTTTGTAAATGAAGATCTATTGCCAAGTGAAATCATCAAGGAGGCGAAGTCTTTAAGCAAAGGGCAAATTGCTCAACCCATTCAAATTGGCGATAAATTTGCAGTGGTTAAGCTTGTTGATCAAAGGCCCGCCCAAATTGAGCCTTATGAAAAAGCCAAAGATGGCTTATCGCAAAGTCTAGCAAAAAAAGCTATTGAAAATTTCTTATCGCAAAGTTTAAAAAAAGCTAAGATCAGCATTTTGGTGAAGTAAATCTGGCTCGATGGTAAGCTAAATGGCGAGTAAAAAAATAAATTTCAAAACTCCAAAACTCGCGGTTTTTTTGCTAAATCTTTTGATTATTTTGCTTTGCAATAATTATTCAAATAATTCTTTAAGGGCGCAAACTGTTGATCAGAATTTAATCAATCAACAAGACTGGATCACGCGCAATTTGCAAAATCAAATTGATGAAGATAAGAGGGTTAAAGAACAAAAAGCCATTGAAAAAGAGCGTAATCAAAATAAAAAACAAATTAATGATGATCAAGAAAAACCAACAATACTAAATGATAATCAGGAATGTATAATAATTAAATCTATTACCCTAATTGACGCTAATTTATTGACAGCACGCCAGCAAAAAAAACTAACATCGCAATTTATAAATAAATGCGTTGAATCAAAAATTGCAAATCAAATCATTAATATTGTTCAAAATTTTTATAATCAAAAAGGCTATGTAGCAACGAGGGTGTTGGTTCCAAGGCAAAACATTAAAAGTGGTCAATTGCAGATAAAAATTTTAGAAGGAAAAATTAATCAACTATTTATCGGTAAAAATAATTTTCTAAATCAGATGCGAAAATTCACCGCCTTTGGAATAATTGAAGGCAAAGTCTTGAATTTGCGGGATATCAATCAAGGTCTTTATCAAATAAATCGCTTGCCGTCAAATCAAGCGACTATGAAAATTGAGCCAGCTCAGAAAGAAGGTGAGGCGAATATTTACATCGAAGATAAAAAACAATTCCCCGATAATTTTCCAGCTAGAGCAACAATCAGCTATGATAATTTGGGCAATGATTTTACGGGCGTTAAAAGAACAAATTTTTCAGGATCAATCGATAATTTATTGTCTTTAAATGATGCCTTAAATATTACTTACTCAAGCAATCTCAATGATGATAACAAAGTTAAAAATAATAAATCTTTTAGCTCAAATATTTCAATTCCCTTGGCTTATAACACAATTTCATTTGATTATTCGAGGTCAGAGTTTTTGGGGACAAATGCCGGAATTAATGGTCCAATTCGCATCAGCGGATTTTCGCAAAGAAATAATTTTGCATTAGATCGAGTGCTTTTAAACAAAAATGATTTGCATATTTCAATGATTGCATCGCTTTCAAACAGCTCTTCAGCGAGTTATTTAAATAAGCAAAAAATTGCAACTTCAATACGCAGATTAACTATAGCAAATTTGGCATTTTCAATTTCAGATCAATTTAAAAACGGCGTTAATATTTACCTAAAGCCAAGTTATGCCAAAGGTTTAAAATTGCTTAATGCCAATCAAGATCAGCCAGGCATTGCACCCGAAATTCCACGAGCCCAATTTGATTATTTTAAACTTTACGGCTCAATATCTAAGCGATTAATTATTCCTAAGATCAATTTGGGATTGTTAATTTCTTCTGAATTTGATAGTCAATATTCAAAGCAAACATTGCTTGGTTCCCAGCAGTTTAGTGTTGGTGGATATTATTCAGTGCGAGGCTTTCGCGAAAATTATATCACCGGCGATTCTGGATATTATTTTCGCAATAAAGTTAATTTAAATATCGGATCGATCACCGCCAAATTTACGAAAAATAATCAAAGTTTCTTTGCAAAAAATCTTGTTTACTTCAATAAATTTTCAGTAGAGCCTTTTTTTGATTATGGTTATGTTAAAAATAAATACATCCTTAACGGTGCAGACGGCAGAATGAGCAGTAACGGTATTAAAACCATCTTTGTTGATAAATATTTTCGTGCTTCGCTTACTTATTCTTCAGCGATAAATCAATCGCGTTTGATCAATTCCAACAAAAAAGAGGATAAATTAATTTACTTCGAAATCAGTGCCAGTTGCTGTAATTAAAGCGTCGACAAAAAAATTTATTTAAATAAACTATATCAATTCAATCTTTAAAAAAAATTAAAATTCTAACTTCATATTTTTGGCTAAAAATCTCTAAAACCTAGACAGTCGTGCTAACGCAACGCTCAAGGCCTCAGCTGTATGGATATACAGCTTCATTTTTTAAAAATTTTATCTCAAAAATCTTGTCGTTGCCTAAAGGTGCGACTGGCAAAAATATTTTGTTATAATTTTATTTAAAGATATTGATTTGGTATTACTTTCTTTGAAAATAGCGATAGTTTTTGTAATAGCTAACATAGCTTAATTGACATCTGTTAAATTCTTGGGGTTTGATATCGTTGATCATAATCGAGCCTTTTGCCCCTGAGATTACTGTGTAGTTTAGATTGTAGTTATAGTCATTTTTCTCATCAATGCCTCTTTGAATTGAATTTTTCACCTCAGCGATGGTCATGTCTTTTAATAAAATTCTTCTATTATTTTCGCAGACTGCTAAAGTTGCCATGGGTGGGATGTATTTACAACTTGAGATGCTGAAAAATATCAATAAAAAAAATAGTGATTTATTGCGGTTTAACTTGTCCAACATTGCTAAATAAATTTTTAATCCAGCCTAATTTATGCTCAGCAACAAAGGTTTTGTTGTCATCAAAAGCAAAGTTTTGGGCTTGATTGGCTTTGCTTAACTCACGAATATTGCTGACCTTATTATTGGTGAATTCAAGAGCCAAAATTTTTCTATCAACAATTTTAGGTTTAAAAAATAACCAGCTTTCGCTTTTTTCATTGAAATAAAACCAAGTCTCGCCATCAATATCGCTGATGAAAGTTGGAGAGCCCATGATATTAAAAACTGATAATTTATCACTACCAACGTCAATTAAATGACTATCGGAATATTCAAACATATAGCCATTGCTTCCCTTGATAACGCAAGAGCTAAGGCATAATAATAAAATTAAAGAAAATATCATTTTCATAATTAACTCTTTGGTTGCAATTATCGAAGCTTGGTTTAAAATTAAGTTATTAATTGTTTATCACAAACTGGTATTTGACTGAGGTATTTGACTGAAATTGTTTTTAGTGTTTATAAATTTTTTAAATTTTCTTAAAACAAAAATTAATCAGGTTTTTGGGAATCAGGTTTGTGATATTTTAAAATTGACAAAAAAAATTAATACATCCTTAATTTATTGCTAATTAAACTTTTAGCAATTAATTTTACAACTCTAATTTTAATTTTAATTTAAAAAAATTATGGCAGTACCTAAAAAGAAAACCAGTAAATCACGAAAAGGCAATAGAAGAGGAAGCAATGGCACTTTTAACCCTAATTTTCCTAATGTTCTAATCGACAAGGAAACTGGTGAATATAAATTAGCTCATCATATCGCTAAGGACGGAACCTATAAAGGTAAAAAAATTATTGATAAAAAAATAAAAAAATCGACTCAAGCAGAGTAGATGACTATCAATAAATCACTCACAATTGCATTAGACTGTATGGGTGGCGATAAAGCTCCGCAAATCGTCATTGAGGGTGCTGATCAAATCGCTAGTAAAAATTTTAATATCCATTTTTTATTATTTGGTGATGAAAAAAAAATCAAACCAATTATTAATCACTGTCGATATTTAAAAGGTCGTTTCACCTTAATGCATAGCGAGCAAGTTATTTCATCTGATGAAAAACCCTCAAATGCTTTAAGACGCTTTACTAAATCTAGTATGCGTCTGGCAATTGATGCAGTCAAAGATAGCAAAGCCGATGTGATTGTTTCGGCAGGCAATACTGGGGCATTGATGGCAATATCTAAGGTAGTTTTACGACCATTGCCTAACATTGATCGCCCTGCAATTGTTACCTCAATTCCCAATAGAAAAAACAAAGGAACAGTTTTTCTTGATATGGGTGCTAATGTTGAATGTGATGCTGATGTGTTGTTTCAATTTGCGGTGATGGGTCAAGCTTTTACTAAGACGGTTCATAAAATTGAAAATCCTAGTCTTGGGGTTTTAAATGTTGGTTCAGAAGAATTAAAGGGCAATGATAATGTTAAAAGTGTTGCTGAAAAAATTCGCAATAGTGATTTAAATAAAAATTTTTATGGTTATGTCGAAGGTGATGATATAGCCAAAGGAACCGTTGATGTTGTTGTTACCGATGGCTTTACTGGTAACATTACTTTAAAAGCAATTGAAGGAACTGCAAAATTTATTTCGGGAGTTATTAAAGAAGGTTTTTCTTCAACAATTTTTTCTAAAATTGGTTATTTATTTGCAATGAATTCGATTAGAAGAGCGAGCAAAACTGTTGATCCGAGATTTCACAACGGAGCAATGTTAGTGGGATTGAATGGAGTTGTTGTAAAAAGCCATGGAAGCACAGATGCTCTGGGTTTTGCTAATGCAATCAATGTTGCAATTTCTTTGGTTGAAAATAAAATTAATGATAAAATTATTGCCGAACTTGAGAAGTCTTTGGCGTCTATCAAAAGCTCGCAAGTTAATTTAAATGCAGAATCTTAAAAAATAATTAATATGATCAGATCGCAGATTATTGCTACAGGTTCTTATCTTCCAGAAAAAATTGTGAGCAATGAAGATTTGTCAAAAATGGTTGATACTTCGGATGAATGGATTGTTGAAAGAACCGGTATTAAAAATCGCCATATTGCCTCAGCTGATCAACTGACCTCAGACCTTGCTTTTGAAGCGTGCAATCAAGCTTTAAAAAATGCTCAACTTAAAGCTCAAGACATCGAAATGATTGTTCTTGCTACTACCACCCCAGATTTAACATTTCCAGCAACTGCAACAATTTTGCAAAAAAAACTTAATGCTCATAAAGCTTTTGCATTTGATGTTCAAGCAGTTTGTTCGGGTTTTGTTTATGCGTTAAATATTGCAGATAATTTTATAAAATCAGGGCAAGTTAAAAATGCTTTGGTGGTTGGAGCCGAGACTTTATCGCGAATAGTTGATTGGAGTGATCGCAATACTTGTGTGCTATTTGGTGATGGAGCTGGAGCAGTAATTTTGCGGGCTAATAATGATCAAAGCTCAGGAATTATTGCTAGCAAATTAGCTAGCGATGGGAGTCTTAATGATATTTTAAAAACCTCGGATGGAGTTTCTTATTCTAAAAAATCAGGATTTATTCAAATGTTAGGCAAGGAAGTTTTTAAGCATGCCGTAGAAAAAATGGTTAGTTCGGTAAATGAAACCCTAAAACTAGCCAATCTTTCAACGCAAGATATTACTTATCTCATTCCTCATCAAGCTAATTTAAGAATTTTAAAAAGTGTCAGTCAAAAACTTAAATTAACTGATCAGCAAGTAATCATCACTCTTGTAAATCAAGGAAATACTTCAGCTGGATCAATTCCTTTAGCTCTAGATTTTGCAAATCAAAATAATAAATTGAAAAAAAATGATATATTGGTTCTTGAAGCTTTAGGTGGGGGATTAACTTGGGGATCGATTATTGTGAGATGGTAATTATTTTTTTTAATTAAAATTGTTTAGGAATATAAAATTTATTTTTTTTTAATTAAAAAATCTTATGTTTTATAAAAAAATATAACTGTCCTGCAAATTTAGCACTACTTCACATTTCTTAAATTGATCAAAAAAGTGCATTAAAACTTGTTTTAATGTGATATTATAATCAATCAAATTAAGCGGAAATTTATACCAAACACGATCTTAAATAATTTGTAGGTTGCACCCTTGGGCAACGTTCGCGTTTTTGCAACAAAAATTTTTTCACTACCGTTAGCACGACCATTTAACCCATCGTTGCTGTAAAGCACGACCTTGTTTATTAAATTTCGTTGCGTTAGGTTTGCGACTATTTAAACCATAAAGATTTTTTTACAAAAATTATGAGGTTATAATTTTAAAACTTTAAAGATAGTTTTTAGCATTAAAATATTAAATATGATTAAACTAACAACACCCGCAAATAATTAACTAAAATAAATAAACTATTTTATTTAAAAATTGCACTTGATTTAATATTTAATCTTAGTAAAATGTCATAATTCTAAAATACCCTTAAGACTCAGCGCATTTACTTTTTTTTAAAATTTAATTAATATTTACCAATGTTAAAAAATCAAAAAGAACTTAATGATGAATTACTAATTGCCAGCTCGCAAAATCCAAAAGAACAAATAGAATTATTACTTAAACAAGGTGCAGAAATTAATTGTTACGATAAATATGGAAGATCTCCTATTTATATAGCATCTCAAAAAGGCCGTGTTGAGGTAATTGAAATTTTAGCAAAGCCAGGCGTAGATCTTAATAAAACTTATGATGATAGCAGGACGGTTCTTATGATTGCTGCCTACGAAGGTCACGCTGAAGTTATTAAACTTCTGCATAAATTAGGGGCAGAAATTAATAAGGCTAGAATTGATGGCGAGACTGCTCTTATGCAAGCTGCGCTAAATGGTCACGTTGAAGCTATCAATGCTCTGCGTGAATTAGGGGCAGAAATTGATAAGACTAGATATGATGGCGAGACTGCTCTTATGCAAGCTGCGCTAAATGGTCACGTTGAAGCTATTAAAACTCTGTGTGGTTTAGGAGCAAATGTCAATATAGCTAATAAGGATGGCTTAACTGCTCTTATGATTGCAGCCAGAAAAGGTCACGTTGATGCAATCCAAGCTCTGCATCAATTAGGGGCAGAAATTGATAAGGCTAAAAAAAATGGCGATACCGCTCTTATGCATGCTGCGCAAAATGGTCACCTTGAAGCTATTAAACTTCTGCATCATTTAGGGGCAGAAATTGATAAGGCTGGGAGTTGGACTGCTCTTACGAATGCAGCTTACAATGGTCACGTTGAAGCTATTAAACTTCTGCATCAATTAGGAGCGAATGTTGATGTTAAAAATAATTGCGGGGGGACCGCTCTTATATATGCTGCCCAACAAGGTCACGTTGAAGCAATCCAAGCTCTGCTTCAATTAGGGGCAGAAATTGATAAGGCTAGAGATGATGGCGGGACAGCTCTTTCACTTGCAGCTTACAATGGTCACGTTGAAGCAATTAAAATTTTAGTACAGTCAGGCGCAGATGTTAATAAAACTGATAATTATGGCAGCTCTGCTCTTATGCATGCTGTTAACAATCGTCGCGTTGAAGCAATTGAAACTTTATTAGAATTAGGGGCAGATATAAACTTACAAGCAGAAAATGAAGATGGATCAATCTGGACAACTCTTAGAATTGCTATTAAAAATAATAATCATACAGTAATAAAATGTTATCATACAGTAATAAAATGTTTACTGGAAAATGGGGCAAATTATGATGGATTAGACTTACAAGGTAAACCTGATCTTTCTAATGAAATCGAAAAAATTAAAAAAACTAAAGCAGTTTTTGCTGGTGATTTATCAATTCCTTATGATCAAATTAATGAAAAACATCTGCAATATTTATGTAAGCAATCAGGCATTCCAGATCATCTATTAACATCTGATGAAAATAAAACTCAAAGTGCAAGATATGTTGATCTCGTGGAAAAATTTAAAACTAGTGAAGCAGATAAAAAAGATGACCTAAATGTTCTCCTTGGTGAACTTTTACATCACGATGATCGTTATGATTTTCCAGCAGTTGCAGGCTTTGATATGCTTTCAAATCCAGATTTTATGACTGATGATAATGCTAAAAAAACTATCGAATCTTATGAAAAAAACCGGCGTTTAAAACCAGAAAATTTTTTAAATGACGTTTTAAATGACGAAGGTTATAATCATCAAAAACTAGCAATATTAATTAGAAACCCTGAGCAAGCAGATAATTTCTTTTTAACAACTAAGAACTGGATCTTACCGCAACAACAACATGATTTTTTACAAAAACTAAAAAAAGCATATTTTGATATTTCACCTAGTATTAAGGCGATTATTAATCATCAACATCAAAAATTAGTGGCAAATAAACAAATTCTTTTATGGCAACAACAAGCTCTTCAAGAACAAAAAGAAAAAATAATAGATCTATATCGACAACTAGATATAAATCAATCAACTGGCGAAGGTGTGCAAAAAAGAAAAGCTGATGATTATTCTAAAACAGATGAACCTGCAAGTCCCGGTAAAATAATTAAAGGAGAACGGAGTCCAGATAGATCAACTTCTCCAACTTCTATAAAACCCCTCTTACCAGAAAAAGATCTTAGTAAATAAAAATAATTATTTATTGTTTATAATTTTAAAATTTATAAAGATAACTTACCATCAAACCAAGAAGTGATCCTTTCTTAGCTTGTTCGCGAATCTCAGCTCTTGAAACATCAACGGTAATATTATTAGTGAATTTATAACCAACTGAAAGTTGAAATTGTCGATCAAAAGTATAGCGATCATAAAAACTATTTTTATCAATAGCTCTTGATACAAAAGATAAACTACTATTCCAGTTACGATAATTGCCAATCACGGCAATAGTTGAATATTGGGCTTTTCGACCCTTAATTCCTGACATATTGCTTAAATTAACAAATTCTGCAAAAGGAATAACTGAACTTTCTTTACCAATTTTATGAAGATATTCAGCACCAATAACATAGCCATTTTCGCGTTTACGATTTTGATTTTTATCAACCCCAAGACTGCGAAATCCCAGATTATAAAAAAGATTTTTTACCCCGAATAGGTCTTCACCTTCCATTGAAACACTGTAAGATGAAAGTGTTGAGGTATTTCCAGCCAGACCATCATTTCTTCGAGCTCTTGTTCGATCATTTATAGCACTTCTGCTTAAGCTGGTATTGTCATTAAAAAAACCATTAAATTGAATTTGGCTTTTTTCAAGCAAGGCAATTGCCCCACCACCAATTTTTTCACGCAAATTATAATCCTCGGTAAATTGACTGGTAAAAACCCCGATTCTTTTAGTTTTACGATGAGCAGTTCCAAAGGTTGGATCAAATTTTCCAGCAAATAATTTTATGTCATCATTTTGAAAATGAATTTTTAATTCTTCAACTAGCAATCCCATTTCATCAAAATTCATTCCACGATCATTGCTAAGAAAAGTTCGATAACGCTCTGGATTAGTTCGGTCTCGAGTAGTAATAACATCGTTGGGTTGTAATCGCCATTGCGTTTTAACGGCCCAATTTTGATTAATATTTAATGAAATATCTGGCTCAATATAAACAAAAGAATTATTTGGCGATACGCCTTTTTTCTTGGTCGACAATACACGGTCGAACTCAAATTGATAAAGTATTTTGCCTTGCAAATATGGAAATTTCTCTTTGGCACAAAGATTATTAGAAAAAATGGTTATAGTTAACAATAAACCAAAAAAATATTTACTATTATTTTTAAACATAAATTAAAAGAAAAAAAATTATTAAGTGTTTTTATTTATAAAAAAATATTATTTTTTTATAAATTTGATTCAAGAAAAAAATTCGCATAAATATCACATTTACCAACATTCGATCTTAACAATTAATTGGCAAGGCAATTATAACTTCAGTTCCAACGTTTTCTTTACTGTTTATTGCAAAACTTCCTCGTAAAAGACTAATAAAATTTTTAGTTAAATAGATGCCGATACCAGTTCCTGCAACTGACATTGAATTACTGGCTCTAAAAAATTTCTGACCAATATTTTCAAGATCAAATTGAGCAATGCCAATTCCTTTGTCACAAACTCTAATTTCGATATTATCATTAATTTTTTTAACAAAAATATTTACTTGTGAATTATCCAATGAATATTTTACGGCATTAGAAATTACATTATAAAGAATATGTTCAATCAACAATGAGTCGCTAAATATTTCGTTAATTTCACCATCAAAATTTAAATTGATGGCAATATTTCTTGAGCTTGCTATATTTCTAGACTTTTCAATATTTTCTTCAAGTGTTTTTTTGAAATTTATTTTTTGGATATTGATTTTAATTTTACCCTCTTGGCTCTCTAGTTTTGCAAGGTTTAAGGTGCTATTAATTAAACCATTCATTCTTTGAACACCTATCTTTATTCTTTCAAAACCTTTTTCAATTGCTTCATCATTGATGTTCAAGTTTTTAAATTTTCTGAGAATATTTTCTCTTGTTCCATCAATAATTTGTAAAGGAGTTTTAAATTCATGAGAAACTAAAGATATAAATTCATTTTGCATTTTACGCATTTCTTGTTCCTTCTTTAAAGACTCTTGTAATTGCGATGATTTTTCAATCAATGCTTGGTTTGTAGTGTATACTTTTTGTAACGAATAAATTCTGGCAATAGCGGTTGCATATTGATTAGCAATAATTTCAAGCATTTCAATTTCATCTTCTAACCATGTTCTCTTATCGCTTTGCTGAAGAATGATATTACCAATAATTTTTTGATCAACGGTCATTGTTAAACAAACTTGATTGACTATTGAATATTTACTAAAAAATTGATTCATTGCTTGGCAATTCTTATCAAACTGAGCATCATCAATTATGGTAATAGCATTTTTTTTATCTTTGTTGGCATAGCGTTGATAAAAATTATTTTGAAAGGTAATAAATTCTACTATTTCTTGTGAATCATAGTTATCATCTTTACTTTTGATTATTTCTTGTGAAAACTTATTGGCATATTCAACAATAAAGTTAATTTTTGTTTCCTGAAAATCATGAATTATACATCTTTCAGCTTTCAAGTGATTACATAAATTTTTAGCAATTGCGCTAGCAATTTTATCGATCTTTAAATCTGAAATAATCAAGCCTGATATTTCACGCAGAAGCCTTTCATTTCTTAGGCTTCGTTCGAGGTTTTTTAAAAGAATTACTGATTTATTTTTGGAAAGATTGTCGATCAATGATTGGTGATTAAAGTCAATTTTTTCAAAAATGTAAAGAGCATATCTTTCGTTTGTTTCACCAATAAATTGTGGTAAAAAAGCGATTTTAAAACGAATTTTTTGGCGAGGATTATTAAAATCAAACAAGGTAATTATTGCATCATGCTCTTTAAAATCCTTAACCGATTTGATTAGCTGAGTATACTCAACTTGATCTACAGAGGAATAGTCTAAATCAATATCTTCAAATAAAAAATCATAGCTCTTATTTATCAAATCGGCTTGCTCGATATGAAAAATATCACGAAAATTTTTATTACTGTGAATAATTGAAAGATAGTTAGGATTATTTTTTTTTGCTCTACAAGCAATCACTGCAAGGTTATGAAGATCACAAATTTTTTTTATTTCTTGATTAAAATCTCGACAATTAGAATCAACAATATTTGGCAGAATATCTTGATTGTTATTGAGATTTAATGATTGCAAATTTTCAACTGCAATAATTTCAGATAAATCTTGATCATTAGCCCTAGCAAATTCATTGTCTTTAAAGACTGGTTCAATAATATTATTTTGCATAAATTAACAAAATTTTTACTTAAGGGCTTATACCATTTCAACTAATAAATGAACCATTTAGGTATTTATAAATTAAGCTTTATCTTTTTTCAGTCGTGCTAACGTAACGATCGCGTTTTTGGCTAAAAATCTCTAAAAATTTAAATAGTCGCACCTAACGCAACGCTCGCAGGCCTTAAGCCGTATAGATATACGACTTCATTTTTTAAATATTTTTTTCTAAAAAAACGTGTCGCTACCGTATGCACGACTGGCAAAAAATTTTTGCTTAAATCTTTAATTAAAAAATGGAATTGGTATTATCAATTTGCCAAATTTAAAAAACTTGTTAGACGATATTTTTTATTTTTTTGCTTTACTAGTTTTTCCTTTAAAGCTGTATTTTTTTGTTGAACCTGATTGAGTACCTTGCTGATTAATTTTTTGCTCTTTTTTTTGCAATGCCGTGAAGATTAAATCAACTGCACGATTCAAGCCGATTTCTAAAATATTATCTTCTTTAACTGAAACAAATTTTTTATCATGCAATAAATATGGTCCAAATGGTCCAATATTAGCAATAATTTTTTGCCCAGTTTCAGGATGAATTCCAAGATCTCGAGGCAATGTCAGTAAAGATTGAGCCTGAGCCAAATCAATTGTTGCAGGATCAATATTTTTAGGAATTGAAATTCTTTTGGGTTTTTTTTGAGTAGATTTTTTGGCATTTTTGGATGTTTTTTTTGCCTTACTTTTCGAGGTTTTTTCTTGATTTTTTTCAGATTGCGAATTGTCTTCAACCTTGCTTTCAACCTCACTACCTTCAAGCTCAATATATGGACCATATGGACCAACTTTAATAACTATTTCATAACCAGTTTTTAAATCTTTACCCAAACTTCTAGCTTCAAAATGAGGTTTAATTTCACCATCTGCGCTATGCCCTTCCTCGCCAAAAATTTGCATAGTATGCTTGCAATCTGGATAATTTGAACAACCAATAAATGAACCAAATTTGCCTAGGCGTAAACCCAATTTACCAGTGTTACAAGATGGGCAAGTATTCTTCAGATTACCCTGCTCATCTCTTCCAAAAATATGTTCACCAAATTTTTGATTTAAAACTTCTAAAACTTCTGCAAATGGCTTATCCATAATGGTTGAGGTATCGGTACTAAAATCATTCCAAAATTTTTTTAGGAAATTTTTCCACTCCATCTCACCGTTAGAAATGATATCAAGTTGATCCTCTAAATTTGCTGTGTAATCATATTCAACATATTTACTAAAAAATTCTTTTAAAAAAGTTGTAACAATTCTGCCTCGCTCTTCTGGAAAAAATCTGCGTTTATCGATTACCACATATCCGCGATCCTGCAATACTGAAATGATTGAAGCGTAAGTAGAAGGTCGACCAATTCCAAGTTCTTCGAGTTTTTTTACTAAACTAGCTTCTGAATAACGAGGTGGAGGTTCAGTAAAATGCTGTGCTGGATTAACCTTTAATAAATTGAGATGCTCATTTTCATTCAAAATTGGCAGATCTTGTTTTTCTTCATCGATGTCTTCATCATCATTTGATTTAGCATGATCATCACGATCTTCGCGATAAACTTTATAGAATCCATCAAATTTAATTACTGAACCAATTGCTTTAGCAACTGCATAAGAAGGAATTGTTGCGATATGAGCAATTACTTGATCAAAAACCACATCAGCCATTTGTGAGGCAAGCATTCTTTTCCAGATTAAATCGTAAAGAGCAAACTGATCTTTATCTAAATAATTTCTAACCTCTTGCGGACTAAAATTAAAATCAGCAGGTCGAATCGCTTCATGAGCTTCTTGAGCATTTTTTACTTTGCTTTTAAAAATATTTGGTGAAGCAGGAACATAATCCTTGCCATATAATTTAGCAATTTTTTCACGAACAGCACTAATTGCTTCCGGAGTACATGAAATTGAATCAGTTCTCATATAAGTTATTAAACCTTGTGAACTTCCATCAATTTCTATTCCTTCGTATAATTTTTGAGCAATCATCATGGTTTTGCTAGCTGAAAAACCAAGCTTTCTTGCAGATTCTTGTTGCATTGAAGAGGTTGTAAAAGGAGGATAAGATCTTCTTTTGGATTGTTTTTTGGTGATACTTAAAACTTGATATTTTTTACTATTCAAAAGATTAGCTATTTCATCTGCTTGTTGCTGATTAACAATTGAAAATTTTTCTAATTTTTTACCATTAATCTCAAAAACATTAGCAATAAATTCTTCTTTTTTTGCAGTCTCCAAAGCAATTTTTATATCCCAATATTCTTGACTAACAAAGCTTTCAATTTCATCTTCACGATCGCAGATTAACCGAAGCGCAACAGACTGAACTCTTCCAGCTGATCTCGAACCGGGAAGTTTTCGCCATAAAACTGGCGATAAAGTAAAACCAACCAAATAATCTAAAGCTCTTCTAGCCTGCTGAGCATTGACTAAATCCATGTCAATATTACGAGGTTTAGTAATAGCTTCAAGAACTGAATTTTTGGTAATAGCATGAAAAACAACGCGCTCAACTTTTGTAGAAGTGTTAAGTGCTTTTTTACTTTTTAATACTTCTAAAATATGCCATGCAATTGATTCACCTTCTCGATCGGGATCTGGAGCAAGAATAATTTTTTGACAATTTTTGGCTTTATCAACAATGTCTTTGACATGCTTAGTTGATTTTAATGAAACTTGATAATGCATTGTAAAATTTTTATCAGGCTCAACTGATCCTTCTTTGCTAGGAAGATCACGAATATGGCCAAACGACGCAACAACTTGATAGTCTTTACCTAAATATTTACCGATAGTTTTTGCCTTAGCTGGTGATTCAACAATTAATAAATTTTTCATTATATTTCTAAGATTTTAAATAATTAAGAAGGTAAATATTTTTAAAAATATTTTTTTATAAATCAACAATCTCAATGCCTCGCTTAATAAAATTATACAACTCTTTTGACAATCCTGCCTTTGCTAAGATCATAGGTAGTCATTTCAACTTCGACCTTATCCCCTTTTAAAATACGAATTTTGTTTTTTCTAATTTTTCCTGAAGCATGGGCAACAATGACATGGGAATTTTCTAGTTCAACCCGAAAAATGGTATTTGGTAATACCTCGACAACAACTCCGTTCATGGTCAATAGGTCTTCTTTTGGCATAGCTTGAATATAAAATTAATAAATCATAAGAACAAATTTACCATCTTAAACCTAAAATTGAAGTATTAAAAAATTTCAATTTTAGAGCTGAAATGGTATTATACCATTTCCACTTAATAAATGATAAATTAAGCAAGATAATGCTTAAAGTCTAATTGTAAACTTTAAAACTTTAATTTGCAAGCCCTTAGACAATCTTGGCAATAATTAAAAACCTTATGATAACTCATCTTATAGGGTTAAAATCTGTTGTTTCCCTAACTCCTAGAACGTGACAAATTGCTAAAGTTAACTCAGCGCGATTGAGGGTATAAAAATGAAAATCATCAATACCACCACGATGCAGAATTCTGCATAACTCAGTTGCAACAATACCTGCAACTAAATGTCTTATTTCTTGCTTTTCATCCAGACCTTCAAACATTTGATCCATCCACTGCGGAATGTTTGTTCCACACATTTTGGCAAAATGTTTAGCTTGCTTTACATTAGTTACAGGTAAGATTCCAGGAACAATAGGAACATTAATTTTAGCTTTTTGACATTTATCAACAAATCTCAAAAAAACATCAGCATCAAAGAAAAATTGGGTGATAATACGATCTGCTCCAGCGTCAATTTTGCGCTTTAAATTATCAATATCTTCTTCTAAAGATTTAGCTTCGGGATGTTTTTCTGGATAGCCAGCAACCGATATTTCAAAATCAATTCCATCTTTTTTTAAATCCTTAATTCCTTTAACCAATTCATTAGCATATTTGTAACCATCAGGATGGAGTTGATAATTTGGGCTTGTTGCAGGCATATCACCCCTTAACGCAACAATATGACGAACGCCAATTTGCCAATAATTATGCAAAATTTCGTTAATTTGCTGTCTAGATGCACCAACACAGGTCAAATGTGAAGCAGGTTTAAGATGAGTTTCGTTTATTATTTTAAAAATGGTTTGATGAGTTCTTTCGCGAGTTGATCCACCTGCACCGTAGGTGACTGAAACAAAGCTTGGATTTAGGGTTTTTAGCAATGAAATCGAATGCCACATTTTCTCTTCCATTTCCTCATTTTTAGGAGGAAAAAATTCAAAAGATACTTTTAGCTCTTTGGGATTTAGAAATATTTCTTCAAGTTTATTAATTATTTTTTTCATGATTTTAAAAATCTACTTCCAGGTTTAACTGCTTCAATATTTTTTAATTCACTTGGAATATTTAAAGCATCAAATGTTTTAACGGCAATTTCAAGCAAGGAAACAACCGGAACAGTTAATTTACTTGCTAGATCTTGGTCGCAGGATCGATCAACTAAACAAGCTTCTGCAACAATGTTGTTGGTATATTTTTTTACTAAATTTATTGTTTCAAGTGATGATTTACCTGTGGTTATAACATCCTCAACAATGAGAACTCTTTGATTACTTTTAATCTCAAAGCCTCTTCTTAATTCGAATTGACCATTAACTCTCTCACAAAAAATTGCATGTATACCAAGCTGGCGAGCTAACTCATAACCAACAACAACCCCTCCCATCGCTGGAGAAACAACGATATCAGCAAAATTTTCACCAAATTTACTAATCAATTTTTCAGCTAGTGATTTACATAATCTCGCACTTCTTACTGGATCCATCAATAGTTTGGCACATTGCATGTAGGTATCAGAATGCAAACCTGAAGATAAGATAAAATGACCTCGAAGAATCGCTTCACTATCAACAAATTCTTTTAAATATTTTTGTTGAGAATCTTTTTTTTGAATCATAATTAAGTTAATTTTGAAATGTTATAAGCATATTTAGGGCATATTTAGGGCATATTTATGGCGAATTAAAATTACTTAATTTAAAAAACAATAAACAGCTTGAATTTAAATATTTACAAAACCTCAGCAGAAATTTAACTTTCAATTTAACTTTTGTTTTTTTAAACTTTAGATAAATTTAATTGCCAATTTTAAATAATACAAATAATTTTTCTTAAAAAAAGAATTTATACATTTTCATATGTTTGATAAAAAAACTCTAATCCAAGATGCTATTAGCGTAATTGACAATGAAATCAATGGTTTAGAGCAGTTAAAAAAAATTTTTAACGATGATTTCGTCAAAGCGGTAGAACTTATCTTAAGCTGTAAAGGCAAAGTAATTGTTAGCGGTATTGGCAAATCAGGTCATATTGCCAAAAAAATTTCAGCAACTTTTGCTTCAACTGGAACTCCTTCGTTTTTTATTCATCCGTGTGAAGCTAGTCATGGCGATTTGGGGATGATTGAAAAAAATGATTTAGTTATCCTTCTTTCAAATTCTGGTCAAACCAAAGAAATTCGTGATCAACTTTATTATTGCAAAAAATTTAATATTCCAATCATTGGCATAACCAAAAAATCTAATTCAGAATTAGCAAAATTGAGTTCAGTTTCGCTAATAATTCCAGATATTCAAGAAGCTAATGACATCAATGCTCCAACTACTTCGACAACAATGATGCTTGCCCTTGGTGATGCTCTAGCGGTTGGTCTTCTAAAAATTCGTAATTTTACAAATGAAAATTTTGGATTATTTCACCCTGGAGGAAAACTTGGGTCAGCTTTAATAAAAGTCAAATCTTTGATGAGAACAAAAAATTCTCTAGCCATTGTTAAAGCTCATCAAAAAATGTCTGAAGTTTTATTGGAGATTACTTCAAAAAGTTTGGGCTGTACCGCAGTAGTTGATGATCAAGAACATTTAATCGGAGTTATTACTGATGGCGATTTAAGAAGAAACTTTAACGATAATTTTTTACAAATGACTGCTTTGCAGGTTATGAATAAAAATCCACAAATTATAGATCAAGAGCAATTGGTAAACGATGCAATCGAAATTATCAACAAGAAATCAATCACCAGTTTATTTGTCTGCGAAAAAAACAAGTTAATTGGAATAATTCATATTCATGATTGTTTAAGAGAACTTAATACTTAATTTAAATTTGAATTAAAAAAATAAATTTTATTATCGCTCTTTAAATTTTAATTTAATTTCTAAAATTTATGTCATCATTTACAGCATTGTCATATTTAGTTTCAGCTATTTGCTTCATTCTCTCACTTTATGGCTTATCTTCTCCCAAAACATCAAGGCAAGGTAATTATCTGGGTATGATTGGTATGGCAATTGCCATTATCACTACCCTGCTCTTGCCTCATGTTCACAATTTAGGGTTTATTATCCTTGGAATTGCTTTGGGAGGAGGAGTTGGTTATTTTATTGCCAAAAAAGTTAAGATGACTGCAATGCCTCAATTAGTTGCAGGCTTTCATTCCTTGGTTGGGTTATGCGCTGTTTTTATTGCGATGTCAGCATTATGGTTTCCAAACTCCTTTAACATTGTTGAAGATGAAAAAATTAAAAATTCGAGTTTAATTGAAATGGGTCTTGGCCTAGTAATCGGGGCAATTACTTTTACTGGCTCAATTATCGCTTTTTTAAAACTTAACGGCAATATTGGAAGTAAATTTGTAATCTTCAAAAACAATCCCCAACGCTATGCCAAAATCTTTGGAGCAGTTCTAGCCATAATCTTAGTTTTATTTTGCATATTTGGTTCAAAATTTTTATTCATAATTTTGTGCTTATTATCATTTTTTATTGGAGTGATATTAATTGCTCCAGTTGGAGGAGCAGACATGCCTGTCATAGTCTCAATGCTAAATTCCTATTCGGGATGGGCTGCTAGCGGTATTGGCTTTACCCTTAACAATCAGTTGCTTATAATTACTGGAGCATTAGTTGGAGCAAGCGGAGCAATTCTTAGTTATATCATGTGTAAAGCTATGAATCGCTCGATTTTCAATGTTATGTTTTCTTCTTTTGGTCAACAAAATAGCGTTAGTGTTGAACAAAAAGAGCAAAAACCAATACATCAAAGCTCTGCTGAAGATGTGGCATTTATCATGAAAAACTCCTCATCGGTTATAATCGTTCCAGGTTATGGTATGGCAGTTGCTAGTGCTCAACATGCAGTTGCAGAAATGACTCATCTTCTTGAAAAAGCTGGAATTTCAGTTAAATTTGCCATTCATCCTGTTGCTGGAAGAATGCCTGGACATATGAATGTTTTGCTTGCTGAAGCTAAAATTGACTATGAAAAAGTTTTTGAATTAGAAGAAATTAATGGTGAATTTAAAGCCACTGACGTAGCTTTTGTGATTGGGGCAAATGACATTACCAACCCTTCTGCCAAAACTGATAAATCCAGCCCTATTTATGGTATGCCAATTTTAGATGTAGCATTAGCAAAAACTGTATTTTTTGTAAAAAGATCCATGGCATCAGGATATGCCGGTGTTGACAATGATTTATTTTATAATGACAATACCATGATGGTTTTTGGTGATGCTAAAAAGGTCGTCGAGGAAATAGTTAAAAATCTTAACAATTAAAATTTATTTTATTTATCAATGATTTTAAAAATATTTAGAACAATTTCCTTAACTGTTATTTTTTTTCAATTAACTGCCAATTCAGCCCTTGCCGAAAATTTTAAAATTATTGAAGACAATATTTTACAAATTGATAGTAATAAAAAAAATGATAAGATTGTTACCAAAGATCATAAAATTTCTAATCAAAATAAATCTCTTTTTTTTTCTAATTTTAAAGGTTTTTCAACAGGAATTACCCTAGAAAAAGCCAGAGGTTTTTCGCAAGAGAATGTTTATGTTAATAACAAAAAAATTAGTGAATTAAATTGGAAATTCCGCAATGTTAAAATGGTTAGATTAAATTTCGGTTTAGATATTGACGAATTTTTTTCAATTAATACCAGCTATGCAACTTCTTTGGATAATTCTTCAAAATCTTACATGACAGATTATGATTGGATGGGAAACCCTGGAGGTGATGATGGAAACCAAAATCACAATGATTGGACTCACTATTCTTACTCATCAACCACAACTAAAATTCAAGAATTTGATATTTACAGCTTAACCAAATTTTTTAAGCATTTTGGACTAAGCTTAGGTTATCGTGAACATCGCTTTAATTTTAATGATAGTTTGCAAAAAATTAACTATTCATGTACTCAAGCCAGTTTTAACAATAACGAATGTACTCCAATTGCCTTTAGAAATATTTTTCAAAATTATAATGGCATCAATGCCATTAACTATTATCAACAATTCAGAATTCCTTATATTGGTGCAAATTTTAGCTATAGATTA
>JBJTWJ010000038.1:0-4449 GCA_046081665.1 Alphaproteobacteria bacterium
GTCCGCGGGTCCGCGAGCTTTTTTTATTAATAATATTTTTGCTTTAGTAGGGTTTAGTATAATGCTACAGACTTCAAAGTGATTATTGTTCTGCAGCTCTTCCCTAATTGCCCCTAGATGATAAGCGTTTGAGAAGAGAGGAAGCTGAAGCTTGCCTTATTGGTCCTTTACTTGTTGGGCGTTGAAGGTATTGTGAGAATTTTACAATATTTTCCTCGCTACAAACCCTAAATAATCTTCTTGGGGTGTTGTTTGTTTCGCCATTTTTACCGGTTCTGCAGGTTAAATAATTATCTTCTTCAGATAGTTTTTGAAAAGTTGCAGAAAAAAATTTAGCATATTTGTGTAAGTCTAGATCATTTCTGTAACTTGAAGCATCAGGTTTTAAAGCTTCAAAAAAATCTTCATTAAATTTTTGAGGAGTTATGCTGGCGATGCCACAGTTTTTTGAAGCAACTCTCATTACTGCAATAAAAAATTTATCATTTAAATCAGCTTCGCTAAAGCTATCTAATGTCTTTTGTTTAGCTTTTTGTAACATATCTATAATTCGGTCTCGCTCCTTTTCTTTTGTATATTCTTCTGGTTTGAATTCATGTGCGGGACTTAAATTTTTTTTATAGTCAAATTTATTTTTTGTATTGTAAAGCGAGATGGTTTTGAATTCAATAACTTGTTGATTTTCCTTATAAATTGTTAAAAAATTATTAGGATTTTGCTTAGGAAGATCGTTAGAAAATTCTGTGCGACAAATAGTTTGGCATACTGATGTTGCAATTGGAAATTCCTTTGAAAATTCGCAAAGAACTTTTGTGATTGAGTCCTGCTTTAATTGATTTTCCTCCCTTTTTTCAAAGCTTTGTTTTTTAATTTTCTCAACTTTTTCTGTAATTGAATCTTTGAGTCTTTCTAGAGTTTCATAATTTGGATCTATTTCATGTAATTTTCTCTTAAGTAAATCTTTGATACAATTTATTTTATCTTCAGAAATATCAGTTTGCGTAACATCAAGAATTGGTTGGCAGATTTTTTTTAATAAATTATTATTTTCCTCTGCTGTTGTAACTTTTTTATCAATTAGGTTAATTGCCTTTGAAATCGTAGAACTTTCAATTTGTGGTGAACCCAATATCGCTTGAACCATCTCTATAGAGCCTCTAAGCACGGCTATATCAAGAGCGGTTAATCCTTTTGAATGAATATTTGGATTAGCTTCGCATTCAATTAAAATTTTTACCAAATCAGCATTTGATACAATAACTTGATTTCCATCGCTATCTTGATTTATATAACCTTTGGCACAGGCTAGATGAAGAGCGTTAGTTCCTAATTTTGAAATTTGATCAATATCAACAATTTGTTTTGTTTGTTTAGGTTTATTTTTTAATTTTTTAAGTAAAGTATAAACAAATTGATTTTTTGCATTGGCAATTGCCCAAATCAAAGGAGTATTGCCAAAGCATGAATTGTCTTTAATTTTTAAAGAATTATTTAATTTTTCAATAACTATATCTATAAATCCTTCTTTACCATACATTGCCACATAATGTGATAATGTCCCACCAAATTTATCGGTTAATGAATCTTGCCCTAAACCATTTAGATAAGTTTGAAAATTTTCAGTTGGAGTTTGATTTTTGGTAATTTCATTTTTAGCTAATTCAAAACAAATATTTGGATCATAAGCATTTTCTTGAGTTAATAATGTAGTAGCCTTATCATGAAATTCAAGGATCGAATTAATAAGAGTAAGCATCACCAAGCCTTCCTCATCAGCTTTTAGACCATCTATGGTTACACCTCCCATAATTTCAGTAATTTCATTTCCAAATGCATTACTTTTAAAATTTTCATTATTTTGAATTATATTTTTTAATTTAGTAAACTCGCTTTGATCTGTTGTTTGTTTTTCAAGCTTTCTTATCTTCGATATTTCGTTATTAGAAGTTAGTCGATGAATGATTGGATCTAAATTACTATACCAAAGATTGAAATGAGCCCCTCCGCAATGATTGTATAAGTATATATCATGAGAATTAAGGCTTAACAATTCATGGCATGATCTTACATAATCTTGATTCATTGTGTGAATTTCTAAAGATCCACCATTTTCTCCCATGCCCCGCGTTAATTCAGTTGCATATAAATAAACCGAGGCTTCTTCATAGCTAGTTGCAAAATCATTTTCTTTTGCTTCTTGAAGATATCGTTGATATGTTTTATAAACTTTTATTATTTCTTTAAGATTTTTAATTTTATCAGAATCAGTTCTAGATGTGCTTTCAATCAATTTTTGTGTTAATAATATTTTGTCTTCATATGAATCGATTAATTCTTGATGCTTGGGTATTAAAATTTCTTTAACTAAAAGAGTTCCAAGGTTATTTTCACCTTTTTCTTGCAACATTATGTTGAGATTTTCTAGATCTAAACCTTCATTTTCGCTTCCTCTAGCTCTTTCCTCAATTTGATTTATAAGTTTTTTGGCTTGTTGACTAATATTGCCAATGTTAGTTTTAAATATTTGCCAGCGTTGTTCATTACTAACACATTTATTCAATATTCCAACTATACTTGCGTTAAAATAACAAGCCCCATTTCCACGAATTTGTTGCCCGTAAGGAAATAATTGATTGCCATAAATATCGTCATTTGGATATATTGCCGAAGCAATTGGAAGTAAACCACCCTCAGATGTAAATTCGTTGCTAGCTTCATCATAGGATTCGGCGTAAAAATTTTGTTTTTTTTCTGCCCTTTTTTGTCGAATCATTTTTTGTAAAATATAAATTTAATTTAAAATTTAATGACTTAAAAAAACTTTTATTATTAATTTTTTAAGTTAAAGATTGCTTATATTATTATTAATTTATATTTAACAGGAAAAACTACAACTTATTTTTAATTTTAAGCTAAATTTGTATTTATTTTTCAAATTTTAGAACAGGTTATAGAAGGTATTATTAATTAATGCGAACTTGGGTAATTTAATTTTTTTTTGAATTAGTTTTTTATCGACAACTTCTTAATTAATGAGGAATTTTTTGATCTTTATGATTACTGGTTTTGCTAAATTTTAGTGATTGCAAATTTAAATTGATGGGGTTTTAAGTTGGATGGTAGATTGTTATTTTTAATTTTCTTGAGTTATCAATTTATTTTTATCGACCATTTTTTTTCTAGATACAATTCAATTGGTCGACGTTCTTTAGTGTTAAGGGAGCTATCAAAAATTATTATCTCACCAATTTGACTTATGAGATATTCAGGTGCTGTAAACCCTCTTTGGGTTGTTCCAATGGCATTAAAATTTGAGGTGCTAGCACGATTTGATGAGGCAACTGTTCCACGAGATACGCCATTAACAAAACCCACTCTTATTGCTTGGTTATAGGTAAATGCAAATGTCTGCATTTGTTTTATAACTACAACATTTGATAACACTAGATCGGTCAAGAACCAATAATTATAAAATATTTCGTTATTGAGATCATATCGAAATGAATTTGCTAGATTTGTGATACTACCACCTGAGCCAAGAACGCCACAGTTGCATAATGCCTCAACTCTTGAAACTAAAAATACATTATATGGCATATTGTTAAAAGGTACAATTTCGTTTGGCAAGTTAAGAAATCTTGATTGGTAAATTTAACAACTTGAAACGCTGATTGTGCATCAATTCCATATTGAGGTTTGCTATTTTCAGTGTTTTGAATGCCGTTTAATTTTACTGATGACTGAATATTTGAGCAATACCAGATGCTTAAATTTGCTCCTTTCAACATTTCGCTTTCGTTATAACTTTTTTCCCCTACTGATTCGTACAATGCGATCAAGTTTTTAACTGTTGAAATGGGTGATGCTAGCTTGATCTTGCTTAGATCAAACGAATCTGATTAATAAATTGTGATTATTGGGTTACACCAACATCTAGAATTCCAATATTCAGGATAGCAGTTGATAATTCTATAAGCGAAAAGCATTTTTTGTTTATAATATTTTTTTAATTTTTTTCAATCTTATTGCTTATATTTCAATTATCCAACTTTTTTTAACTATTTCATACTGATCCTAGTATTTTTTATTGTTAGCATTTGACTTTAATTGCTTTATATTTATCATAATTGATTTCTATTTTTGTACTTATATTTTATTTTTAAATGCTTTTTGACATTTCAGGAAAGTGCTTTTTTGTTTCACGTGAAACTTTTAAATTATTTAAATTTTTTTAATCTAAAATCCAATCAAAGTTTAGAATGGTTCTATTTTTTGTTATTAAATATAACGGCTGTTTACATAAAATTAATGTTTTGAGAATAGTTTTACTGTAAATAATTTTAGGGAATTTGTATAGCAAAAAATTGCTATTATATGATGTATTTTAATGTTCAATTAGGTATTCATCTATGTGTTTAATTTATAAAAATGCAATGGGTATTTAACCCA
>JBJTWJ010000039.1:0-8075 GCA_046081665.1 Alphaproteobacteria bacterium
AGCACGACTATAAAAAACTTCGTTGCTGTAAAGCACGACTATAAAAAACTTCCCTGTCGTTGCCTTTAGGCACGACCAAAAAAACTTCCCTGTCGTCGCCTTTAGGCACGACCAAAAAAACTTCTGGCACGACCCCGTTTAAATTTCGTTGCATTTTTTTGAAGGCTTTAAAGATTGATCTGGTATTATAGCATTGGTATTACTAGCATTGGTATTACTAGCGATAAATTATTTTTAACAACTAGCTTTAAACTTAAAAAGCTAAGCTAGATATTAACTCTAAATTACTCCTTGAGTTTAGATTTTTCATCAGCTTTAGATGATTTATTTTTTGAATCATCTTTAGTTTTTTTGTCAGACTTAGTTTTGTCATCTTTTTTGTCATCTTTATTAGCCTTATCTTCTGCTTTAACCTTGTCATCAGCTTTTGATTTAGAGTTAGAAGAATCTGATTTTTTCACTTCATCTTTAGTTTTAACATTTGCTTTGTCGAGATTTTTATAAGAATCATTTGCTTTTCCTTCAGATTTATTTGAAGAATTGCTATTTTGATCTTTTTTATTTTTATCAGAATCTTTAGCAGATGATTCAACATTGGTTGGGGCAGATTCCTTATTTGCAGGATCGGCTTTTTGATCTTGCGAAACATTGCCATCAGTTTTGCCATCAGTTTTAATTTCAGAATTTTGCGAATCAACAGCTTCTGAGGTCTGAGCATTTTCTTCATTTGATTTTTTAGCGTCATCTTTAGATTCTTTTGCTTGCTCAAAATTAATTAAAAATTTGATTTCTTCGTTTTTAGTAAAAGTAGAATTAATTTCGCTTATTTTATTTTGAATAAGCTGTTCACGAATTTTATCTTTTGATTCCTCAAATGAAAGAGTTTTGGCATCGCGCAAATCATTAAGTTTGACAATATGCCAGCCAAATTTAGTTTTAATTGGCGAAGTTATTTCATCTTTTTTGAGATTGATTAATTCATCGGCAATTTCTTTAGTGATATTGTCTTCAAGAATAAAACCAAGATCACCACCGCTTTGAGCACTTTGCTGTTCGATTGAATATTTTTTGGCAAGATCAGGAAATTTAGGAGCTTTTTTACTTTTCAATTCAGTGATTATTTTGTCAGCATCTTCCTTGCTTTTAACAACGATATGGGCAATCTGATACTCTTTTTTACCAGATATAGCGTTGGTAATTTCAGCATATTTCTCACTAACCTTTTCTTTAGTAATCTCTTTGTTAATTATTGAATCGATATATGATTGGCGAAGAACGCGATCTTTATAGTTGGCAATTTTTTCAATAATTTTAGGATCTTTTTCCAAGCCTGTTTTTTTGGCAAGTTTAATAATTTCACGATCGATTATTATTTCTTTAACAACAATTTCTAGAACTTCTTTAGGCAAAGATTCGAGTTGCGGAACTGTAACCAATTGCTGTTCATCAGCAAAAATGCTTTCGAGTTTTTTATTAATCTGTGATCGAAGAATTTTTTCTTTACCAACTTCGGCAACAACTGCATCTTGCTCTTCGCCTTTAGAACTAAATAATTTTGAAGCCAAAAAACCAATTGCTACAATAATTGTAACAACCGCAAGGTTTCTTAAAGCTTTTTTTCTTCTCGATGTATATCTTCTCATATTTTTAAATTTGAAATTACAAACTTTGGGAAAATTTGGTTATGTTGACAAATTTTTTCAAGACTTGATTGATTTGCCTTTTCACCAAATTTAACAGCCAATTTATTGGATAAAATTCCACTAGTAACTAAAATATTGTCAATGCTAAAATTATTAGCACCTTTAATATCGGTTTCCAAACCATCGCCAATAGCGATGATTCTGTTTAATAAAATTTTTTTGTTAAAAAATTTTTCATAATTTTCGCAAGCATATTCATAAATTTCGCTAAATGGCTTGCCAAAATAAATGACTTTGCCTTCAATATTTTCATATTGCGAGGCGATAACTCCAGCACATGGCATCTCTGTACCATCTTTTCTAATTACCACTAAATCTGGATTTGCGCAGATCATTGGCAGATTAAATTTCTTGGCTTGAGTTATTTGTTCAATTTTTTCAGTGATGACTGAGCCATCATGATCAAAACCAGTAGCAATTACAAAATTTGCTTCACTTGCAAAATTTACTAAATTGTAATTTAGGTCTTTTATTAAGTCCATATCTTTTTTTGGACCAACATATAAATAATTTTTCCCAAAATTTTGGTAGTTATTTAAAACATTATTTTTTAAATGATTATAAACAGTTTGACCAGAAGTTATGATAAAATCATAATAATCACTAGTTATTAACATATTTTCAAGAACTTCCATAACTTTCTTAGTCCTTCTTGGAGCGTTGGAAAGTAAGCAAATTTTTTTATCTCTTTGTTTTAAATATTTCAGAACTTCGCAAACACCGTTATAAGGCTCTTTGCCATCATGAATAACACCCCAAATATCAAGTATAAAAAAATCGTAATTATCAATTATTTCACTAATACCATCAATAAATTTCATTATCTGTTTAACTCCTTGTGCTATTTAATTTTTGTTAATTAAAATTGTAGTTTTTTAACTATAAATTTTTGCTAATTTTATTTCAAGGTGAGTTTTATAATTAGTAAAATAATTAATTTAAAAAATTATTGGATTAAATTATTAGCAACTTTTAAAACTGATTTAAACTTACTTTTTGAATATTTCATTTTGACGGTATCGCCTAAACGAACAACATTATCTTGGTTTTTATCATCAAGAACTATCCAACAATTTTTAGGATCTATCAATTGCGATACTTTACCAGTAGTAATAATTCTTCTTTCAATTTCAGTTTTTCCAGAAATTGGGTTTTGGGTTTCATATTGCCCAATCACTTCGAATTTATCGCCATGCTTAATGCCATCGGTCGAGCCAATATTAATTTTAAAAATTGATTTACCCTCAAGAGCTCTTTTTTCTAGAATGTAACCTTTTTTGGCAAAGAAGTTTTTAATATCTGTAGAAGCTTCGTCAACGGCATCTTCTCCAGCCTTTCTAACCATACCATCATCACGAGCAGTTCCTGACACATCTTCGCCACCAATTTTAATTCCTCCCAGCGAGATTCCGCCATTGCTCTGGACATTTTCACTGCGAACATTTTTACCCTTCATTTCAAATGAATCAACAACTTGCAATGATGGTAATTCAAAGACCTTGATGTTTCCTGCAACATTTGAGGTGTAGACATAACGCGGAGGAATTGAAACTATCTGACCATTTTTAGGATTGATATAAGTGCTTCCAGATGTGTATTTAGTAGCGTAATCAGCGTTTGAAATTGCCCCTGAAATTGCATAGTCAGCAATTCTTGGACCTTTATAAGCCCCTGTTTTATTCATTTCAGCAAGTTGCACTTCTTTTTGTAATTTGGTTGCAGATTTGCGATCAACAATTTCAGCAAGACGATTAGTTGATAAAACATTTTCGACACTTTTAGAAATTGAGTTACCAAGATCAGCTTGTTTAGCGGTATCAATGTTAGCTTCGTCAAATTCAAATACTACCACCTTAGGAGCTTTACCCTCAAGATTTTCCTCACTAGGCATGAACTCGGTTTCCGACAGGAATTGTTTTTGATATTTATTAAAATCTTTAATAGTTGGAGCACAAGAAGCAAGAAGCAAAATTGCCATTAAATATTTAATTTTCATACAAGTAAATTGTTTTAAGTTATGTTGAGTTATGGTAAATTATATTTATAAGATAAATTAACTTAAAAATTATTCATCAAAATAATCTTTGCAAGTAAATTAGTTTTTTTATCAAAAAATTAAAAAATGTTTTTATTAATTAAGGCGTTATTGGTGTTATTTTTTATCTTGAGATAAAGTATTGAAAGCTTATAAATAAGGATTTAAGCAACTTTTTAAAAATAATTTTTATCTAAATATTTTAAAAAAATATTGGGAATTAAATGGTGGGTCTGGGTGGACTTGAACCACCGACCTCGCACTTATCAGGCGCGCACTCTAACCAGCTGAGCTACAAACCCATTTAATTCTTACATTAATTCTTTATGCTATTTCCATTGGATTTTTTTATTTTAGGAACCCCACCTTAATTGTCAAGTTTATGAAAAAAATTTCTTTAATCAGCGAACAATTCTAGCAATATTAGCGAAGAGATCGGTAATTATTTTAGTTTCAATTGGTTTTAGTGATTTGTTTTTTTTATTATTGCCAAGCCATATACCAATAATTTTACTATTGTCAAAACCAATTAGCCAATTGTTTGAAAAATCTGCATTATTACTTATTGAAGCAAAAATATTGTCTGAGATATTAATATTTTTTAAATTACCCCTCTGTACCTTATATCTCAAGAGTTCCTTCATTTTACTTGCCGTATTTTTTTTAAAAAAACGCGTTGTTGGATCATGATTTTTTTGATATAAAATATTTTTATTACTATCGCTAATCTGCGAAATGAAATATGGACTTATCTTAAAACCATCATTGGCTACTGTTGCGAAAGCAGAAACCAAATCCACCAATGAAGCTAATTCTTGATTAACTAAAGATTGATCAGTTAAGTTATTTTTCTTATCAAATCCACACCACTGCATGGTTTCATAAATTTTTTTTAATGACAATTTATTCAATAATTGGTTACTTATTGGCGATAATCCATTTGCTGATTTCGATGATAACTCATTGGCAAAAGCACTTTGCAAGGTAATAGCAGTTTTTTGGTTACTGTAATCATTTAGTCCGACAGAAAACACTTCATTGATTTTTATTTCATTATCTAGAGCGCTAAGATAAATGAAATTATCAAACATGGCATCGATTGATTTAGTCTGATCTATGGCATGGTTAAAAGAATTTTTACCATAATTATTACCTCCAATCATGGCAATTATTGCTCCGCTGTAATCAGATACAACAACTGCAATTTGCCTTGATTCTAATTCTTTTTTATTTTCATTGAACAAACTTTGGGTAATTTGCTCAATATTGTCTTGAGTTTTTTTGTCAAGAGTTGAAGTTATTGTTAACTCTTGATTAAAAATATTTTTAGAATCTAAAAATTTTTGATAATTTTTTAAGACATAATCGCTGAAATAAAATCTTGCTTTGCCAATAAAATCAGAGCTTTGATTATTCTTAAAACCTTGTATGTGATTATTTTTTTTTATTATTTCTAAAACGATATTGGCTCTTTGTCGAGCTAAATTATGATCATTTTTTGGAGAAATTTTTGAAGGAGCTTTTAATAATCCTGCTAACAAAGCAGATTCCTCAAGAGTAAGATCGCTAACTTTTTTGTTAAAATATTCTTTACTAGCTTGTTTTATTCCGTAATTTCCAGAACCAAAATAAGCATGGTTTAAATAAAAAGTTAAAATCTGTTCTTTTGTGAAATATTGCTCTAATTGCAAGGCAAGAATGGCTTCTTGAATTTTTCTTTTAAAGGTTTTCTGCGGTTGCAAAAATAACATTTTTGCTAATTGTTGAGTAATAGTACTTCCCCCTTGGACAATTTTTCCAGCTTTTTTATTGACGATATATGCTCGAATTATTGCCAAATAATCTAGCCCTTGATGAGAAAAAAATTTCCGATCTTCGGTAAGAATTACGGCATTGATTAATTGATTGGGAATCTGAAAAAAATCGATCTCACCAGATGAAATTTCACTTTCATTGAGAAGTCTTGATGAATCATTATAATCAATATGAATAATAAGTTGAGATTGCTTGCGTTCAAGTTTTTCAAGACTTGGAAGATCATAGCAATAATAAAAAATTAAACTACCAATTAGAATTATTAACGAAATAACAATTAATAACTTAGCTTTGCCGTTAAAAATCATAACTAGTTAATAAATTTTTTAAAAATGAAAAAAACTTATTTTTCCATTGCCTTTTGGCAAAACAACAGTATACTTCAAGAAATCTTATTTCGAAGCAATAAACTTTAACTATGGGTCAATTTTTTTTTATTAATGAACAGTTACATAGTGATAATTCCAAGACAATATCCTATCATCAGCGAGGTTTTTTATTTGGTGATGGTGCATTCGAAAGTTGCAAAATTTTTAATTATAAAATAATAAATTTTAATGCTCATTTTCAAAGGCTCAAAAAAGCTTTAATTTTTTTAAAAATTAAAGCCGATTTATCAACAATCAAAGAAAAATCTTTAGAATTAATTTCTGCAAATAGCTGTCAAAATGGTACTTTAAGATTTTCTGTAAGCAGAGGAATTGGCAGTCAAGGCTATCTCCCCAATGATAATTGCCAACCTCTGATAATTATTGAGACAAAGGATTATTTGGTTAATAATAATTCAAAAATTGATTTGGGCATTTCATACCGCAACCCTGCTGGATTTTTTTTTAAATCACACAGTGCTTTGAATTATGTTTTAAGCAAGATTGAAGCTGATGAAAATAATTTTTTTGATAATATTTTGATTAATGACCAAGGAATTGTCTGCGAAACTTCAAGTGCAAATATTTTTTGGATAAAAGATGGCACAATATTTACTCCAGCTGATGAATGTATGATAGTTCAAGGTTGCATTCGCGATAGCATTTTAGAATTTTCAAACCTAAAAGTTGTTAAAACTAATTCACAATTAACAGAAGTTCTTAATTGTGATGAAGTTTTTATAACTAATGCTAATTATATTTTACAACAAGTTACAAGCATTAATTTTAATAATAAATCAATAAAATATCCAATATCAAAAGAAAGTATAAGTTCAAAAATTTATCAACAACTTATCGCCAAATTATCAATATCATAAAATGAAAAATAAAATTAGAAAATATTGCAATAACAAAGCCTACTCGCTAATTGAAATTTCATTAGTTATTATTATCATCACCGTTTTAATTGTTGGAGCATTTAATGGCATGGAAATGGTCAGAAAAGCCAAATTAGTTAATGCTCAAAATTTAACTGAACAATCAATTGTTCCACAAATTCCCAATCTCATAACTTGGTACGAAACTTCATTGCCAAGAAGTTTTTTAGAAAATCAACGCGAAAATAATGCCAAAATTAGCGTTTGGAATGATATCAATCCAAATAGCCAATACGCCAATAATGCTACACAGCCAACCCTTGCCAATCAACCTACCCTGATTGCTAATCGCTTTAACAATGCTATTGCTGGAATTTTTTTTGATGGCAATGATTTTTTTGACTTTAATGGATCGCAAATAGTTAACACAGGATATAGCGTTTTTATCGTTGAAAGAAGAATGGCTGGCAATGAACTTGCAACTATGGTTGGAGGAGCAAATACTTCACCAAATAGCAATCTAATTTTATCTTACCGCTCAAACACCGTTATAACTCAAGCTCATTACGCTAATGATATCGACATTGCTGTTCCAGGATATTCTTCACCGGTTACTAGAATTCACAGTTTTTTTTATAATCGTACTTTCGGCAAGAAATATTGGCTTAATGGTGGGATAAATCCCGATGGCGCAAGTGCCTCGCAAACAACTGGGGTTTTGGCTTATAACAACGCTTGGCTTGGTAGATATAATAACTATTTTTTCTACGGCGATATTGCTGAAATAATTTTTTATAATCGCTCACTTAAAACTGAGGAAAGAGTTGCAGTGGAAAGTTATCTAAGTAAAAAATATAATGTTGTAATTCAATAATTAATGTTATTTTTTGTTAAAAATAACTAATCGATAAGAAATTTTAGTAGTTATCAAAAACAATGTTATCAACAATAATTCAATAAAATTTGGTAACATTTCTCGGGAGATTATTTTATAAGCATTTTTGCCACGCATTGCAGTAACAATTTTATAAGGCTGATCATTAACTGCCTTGGCATAAATAACATTACTGCCAAGACTAAATAAAGAAAAATTCTGCAAAATCATACCGTTTTCACTAACTGCAATATTGCTATAAATTTCTTGATTCTTTCTAAAAAATTCATCACTTGAACTCATGATTAATTGGTTATTTTCATCAAGCAATGCAAACTCAACGTTACGCTCTTTTAAATTACGAAAACGATTGAGAAAATTTTCTAATTTAAGACTTAAGAC
>JBJTWJ010000040.1:0-11345 GCA_046081665.1 Alphaproteobacteria bacterium
TTATTAAAAAACTATGAATATTGTTTTTTATTATAGAATGTTTTTTATAGTTAATTAAACTCATTATTAAATAACAATTACTAAGTTATCGATATGAACAAGCTCTGGCTTTGCTTTATTGCCAAAAATTTTTTTTATTTGTTCAGAGTTTTTTTGGAGAATTTTTTCGGCATCATTTTTTGAATAATTAACAATTCCACTGGCGATATGTTGGTTTTTTTGATCTTTAATGAAAACAACATCACCTTTCATGAAATTACCTTGAAGAGCAATAACTCCAACAGCTAAAAGGCTAGCTTTTTTTTGTTGTAAAGTTTGACTTGCTAAATCGTTAACAATAAGAATTCCCTTGGGATTAACTATACCATAAAGCCAATTTTTTTTTGATTTTATTGATTGATTTGAGGAAGTATTTTTGGAATCGTTTTTACAGAAAATAGTATATTTTTTTTCAGAAAAAAATAGTTTTTGTAAAGCTCTGTTTTCAATTCCACTGGTTATAACTGTTGGACAATTAGCGTTAAGAGCCATTTTAGCTGCTTGAATTTTAGTTATCATTCCACCAGTTCCAACCAGAGAAGATGAGCCTTTTGCCATATTTTCAACATTTTTATCAATCTTGTTAATTTGTGAAATGAATTGGGCATTTTTATGGGTTTTGGGATTTTTATCAAAAAGTCCATCAATATCAGAGAATAAAATTAGGAGATCAGAATTGGTCATCTGTGCAACACGAGAGGCAAGGCGATCATTATCACCGATTTTAATTTCATCAACTGCAACTGAATCATTCTCATTGATAATAGCAATGGCATTATTTTTAATTAAAGTGTTGATGGTATTTTGGCAATTAAGATAGCTTTTTCTTGAATTGCAATCAGTTGCGGTTAGAAGAATTTGCGCTACGGTTAAATCAAATTTTTTAAAAATCTCGTGATAAGTACTCATTAATTTGATTTGTCCAACTGAAGCACAAGCTTGTTTTTGTTCAACGCTGAGTTTATTCAAAGATTTATTTGCTAAAATTGATCGACCTAAAGCAACTGCTCCAGAAGTTACAATGATAAGTTCAACTTTTTTTTCTATTAACTCTTTGACATCTTTAGCAAATTCTGTTAACCATTTTTGACGAATCTGCTCGTTTTGAATTAGAAGTGATGAGCCAATTTTAACAACTATTCTTTGAAAATTTTCAATTTTTAATTTCATAATTAGTTTTTTAATCCTCTTTTTTCCTTGCCCTGATTGATCTGTTTTTTTAAATACAGATTTTGCAAGAGTGGTAAAGGATATGACGAAGCATTTTCCTTACCTTGATTAAGAATGTATATTGCTACATTGCGATTGATTTTGTAATTTTGTGAATCACTGGTAACAATATCTGGTAAATCTTCCCCATCATAATTAACGCTAATTTGATAATCAATAACTCCATTGGCTAAAAGATAATTTTTAACGGTATTAATGCGATCGCGAATAAGGTTTTGATTTAAAAGATTATCTTTATTATCATCAGCATTTCCAACTAAGATAATGCTATATTCCCCTTTAAATTTTTTTAAATGGTTAATAACCTTCAATAATTGCTCAGTTTCCTTATCGTTGATATTTGAGCTTTGAATATCAAAATTAATTTCAAAACGATCAAATTTAGCTTCAATAATTTCAGTTTTTTGGGTTTTATCTTTTTTAGTCTGATAATAATAATTTTCCATTTCTTCCATTAATTTAGAAAAAGTGGTTTTGCAATAGGCTAAATCTTCAGAAACAAAAATTGCACTTGATTCCTTACTAATCCAGCAATCAAAGAGGTAATGAAGATGAGCAAGTTGAATTGGTAAATTAACGCGTAGACTTGGAATGCTATTAATTTCCTCAAGACGTTTTTGCATGAAAATCATTTCTTTGACTTGACTGTTATCGGTTGAAAAGTTCAGTGGATTTTCTGGAATTACGTCTTTTCTCATAAATGTGTCTAAGCCTTTTTGAGCAAAATATTCTGAGTTTTTAAAATCTTTAACATTTTTTAATTTTCGTGCAAAGTTAAGATATTCAAGAGCAAGATAAGATTCAAAAACTGGTTCAGATTTCATAAGAGATTCTTTGCTGGATAACTCATCGAGATTTGTAGCTCGATGTTGACAGCAACATACAAGGCATACTGCAAAAAAATATCTGATTGTTTTAAATGATATTCCAAACATTATAAAGATTTTGGTATTGTTTACAATAATTAAAATTATTCTTAAAAATAACTAGAAGGTTTTAGTTGTCAAAACTCTTTTTATTGAAAAAAAATTGTGGTATTTTTTACTGATAATTGTCCTGGGGCAATGCCTAAAAAATCAATTTTTTGGAAATTATTAATTGCCATAAAATCAAAAATTTTTTTATAGTTACTGCGCTGGGAATCGTCTAGAATGATGATTCCTCGTTGTTTTAGGGCATTAATGGCATTAATTGCACATTGATATCTTTTGAGAGAATCAATTAAAATGACATCAAATTTTTCTTTAAACAAATTTGCATAATTTTGGTAATCTGGATTGGTAAGTCCATCACTCATTAAAATAATTTCGATTTCACTAAAATCATTTTTAAATTTACTGCAAGGTAAATTAAGAGGAGTTTGTGAAATTTTTTTTTGTTCCAGAAAATGATGTTCTTTAATAATTTTTTGGCAAAGAATTTCATGCCATATTTGATTGGTTTCAAGGCTAATTACTCTTTGACAATATTTGCTAAAAAATAGCGAAGAGTTTGCGCAGCCATATTCAAAAATCGTAAAATTTTTTTGTAATTTATTTTTAAGATAATCAATTGCAGGATAGCTAAACCAAGGAATTGGTTGATTATTTTGATCAATGCTTAAGCCATAAATTGATGAATTTTTCCAGCTAATTTTATTTGCTTTAAATTGATCGCGAACAAGTTTTGAATTTGATTGATCCACAATTTAAAGAATTATTTGCCAAAGACAATCGTACATCTTTTGCTGTAAATGAAATAGTTACGATTATAAAAATCCGTAGCATAAACATCGGTTATATTACCTTTTTTAATGGCAGTTATAACTGATTGATCTCCACTAATTCTAATCGCAGTATCTCCAAAGTAAGGAAGGCTAAATGCACCAAATAAGTTTCTTGCACATGTTTCTCCACGTTTAATTTCGCTAAGATCAGAAACTTTAATTTTTTGTAATTCATTGAGATCGGTTGAGTATGTAGTGCATGATTGCATTAATAATAGTGCAGTAAAAGTCAATATTATTTGAGATATTTTCATAATTTATAAAAAAAAATTAATTTATTTGAGTTTATTGGTATTCGAATCGATATAGCATTTTCCGGTCGACTTATCAAACTTTTGAAGTTTAACTTGCGAATTTTTATTGTTAATAAATTTAAAGAAACCGGTTGTAACTTTGCCATCTTTTAGATAGCTATTCTCAAAACTATACACTGACATAACCCATTTTTTATCCAGATTAAATTGCATATTGCTTGATTCTCTTAGGTCCAAGCGATAGGGATCGATAATGTTATCGGCAATTATTGATACTTGCTGATTAGCTGAGAATTTCATATTTCCAGAAATTCTTTTTGAATCGCTAACATTAATGACAATTTCTGTGTTATCAAGATCTCGTCTCTTAATTTCTCCAGCATTAAAAACTTTATTAATTTCAACTGGGTAATATTTGATGGTTTTGTTATTAAAATTTATCAAAGCAAAAAAACCTTGTGAATATTTTGAAGTTTTGAGAAATGTTGAAAGATATGATTGATTAACATTGGAAATTACAATATTTCCTAAATCAACATTTTTATAATGACGAAGATCAACGGCAATTAATTGGGCATTAGCAGGAGCATTTTTTACAGCTTCAATAATTTTTGAAAAAACACTGAGCTCATCTAGTCTGCTGACAGTAGGAACTTCAAGTTGTTGACGAGTTCTGATTTCTTTTTTATCCAACTGCGCAAATAATTTGTAACGATCATTTAATTGGTAAAATATCTCATCGCAATTATAGTTTAAATTGCTGTTTTTATCAGTGAATAATGAGCAGGATTGGGTCACTAATAAAGCAATAAAAAGGCAGAAGATTTTAAATTCCTTTATCATAAATTAAATTTTAATTTAGAGATTTTTAATTCACAGATATTGTTCCAGTTGATCGATGTATGAAATTATTATGTCTAATCCAAATTTCCAGAATTTTTTTTGAGAAATGTCAATTTTGAATACTTCGAGCATTTCTTTGTAATGACTAACTCCTCCTAATTCTAACATATTTAAATATTTATCACTAAAATTTGTTATTTGTTGTGAATTATACAGAGAATATAATGAATTAACTAAACAATCTCCAAAAGCATATGAGTAGACATAAAAAGGCGAGTGAATAAAATGTGGAATATAACACCAAAAAATTTTGTAATCATCATGTAATTTAAAAATTGGTCCAAGGCTTTGTTGTTGAGTTTCAAACCAAAATTGATTAATTTTTTCGAGTTCAATCTCGCCCAGTTTTCTTTGGGCATGAATTTTTTTCTCAAACTCTAAAAAGGCAATTTGTCTAGTTACCGTATTGATCATATCCTCAATTTTATTGGCGATAATGATTTTTTTTCGATGATTATTTTGTTCAAGTTTAAGTATTTTCTGGAATGTTAATTGTTCACCAAATACCGAAGCAGTTTCAGCTAATGTTAAAGGAGTTGATGATTGTAAAAAACCTTGTTTACGTGCTAAATATTGATGAATACCATGACCAAGTTCATGAGCTAGGGTCATAACATCACGAGTTTTACCTTGAAAATTCATTAAAATATAAGGATGAACTGATGGAACACAAGGATGGGAATATGCACCTGAATCTTTCCCACTGCGAACTTCAAAGTCAATCCAATTATTATCAAAAAATTTTTTTCCAATTTCAGCCATTTTTGGATTAAAATCATGATATGCTTCTAATACCAAGTCTTGAGCTTGTTTATAGCTATAGGTTTGACAATTTTCTTCGCTATTAATTGGAGCATTGCGATCCCAGTAATTTAAATATTGTTTATTTAAAATTTTTGCTTTGAGTTGGTAGTAGCGATGCGAGGTATGCTGATAGTTCTCTTTAACCGTTTCGCACATCGTTTCTACAACTTCATCTTCAATAAAATTGCTTAAATTGCGTGAAGAAATCGGTGACTTAAATTTACGATAATCATCTTCAACTGCTTTGTCTTTGGCAAGAATATTGGTAATAAAAGCGAAGAATTTAAGATTATTTTGAAAAGTTTTAACAATGCTCAGTGCTGATTTTTCGCGAATCTTTTCATCCTTGTTGCTCATTAAATTAAAAATCTCTTGCGAGTTAAGGGTTTTATTTTCATATTCAAATTTCAGATTGTTAATTGTTTCGTCAAACAGTCTAACAAAGGCTGAACGGGATGTAATATTTTTTTCAATAAATAGTTTTTCTAATTCGTTTGAAAGGGTATGATCCTTGAAGATTCTGGTATCACGAATGAAAGCTTGATATTTTTTTAAATCTTGATGCTTTAAGAGTTCTTGAACTTTTTCTTCGCTTAAGAGATTAATTTCAATTTGAAAAAATGCTAAACTACTTTGTTTGCTTATTAAATTTTCGTTAGAATTTTGAAAAAAAATTGAGTATTTTTGATTGGAGTAATCGCTACTGTGAAGCAGATAGGCATAGGTAGAAATTTTTGCTGATTTTTCTAATATTTCTTCATATTCTTCGATTGCTTTAAAAAGGCTAGTTGAATTTAATTGTGAAATCTTATCTTGATAATTTTTACAAAAATTGTCAATTTTTTTAAAAATTTCGTTAATATCACTGTCAATTTTTTTATCATCAATACCAAGGTATAAATCATTTAAATTCCAGATTTTAGAACCTTCATCATTATTTTCTGTTATCATAGTATTATTTTTTTTTGTTGAAGACATTTGATTTAGTAATTATTTGTAAACTTTTTGAATAATAACTAGAAATAAAGTAAACTAATAATCCACAAGTAATTATTATTATTAATTCGCAAGTCTTATTTAAATAATTTTGATTGTTAAAATAGTCTTTAAACATTTTTAATGATAATGCCATGAACACAGTAGGAATAAGGATGCGAATTAATTTATTTTTAAAATCTTTGTTAAAATAAAATAATTTTTTGGCAATCAAATTTTTCAGTAAAATTGTTAAATTTAGATAAGTTGATAAAACTGAAGCCAAAATAATCCCAACATAATCAAGGCCAATAACATAAAAAATATAATTAAAAACGATGTTGTTTACTAAGCAAATTATGGCAATTTTCATGGGAGTTTTGGTATCACCACGGGCGAAAAAAGCAGGTTCAACAATCTTCACTAAAACGTAAGATGGTAAACCAAGAGAATAGAAGAATAGGGCATTAGCCACAGCAATGCTTTGCTGATGATTAAATTGTCCTCTTTCAAATAAAGTTTCAATAATTGGCAAAGCTATAACTGTTAGTGCTAAAGTTGCAGGAATTACCAAAATTAACCCAACTTCAATTGCTAAATTGTGAACATTATTAGCTTGCAATAATTCATTTTGTTTTATTTTACGAGTAAGATTAGGCAATAAGGCAATATTGATTGCAATACCAATCATTGCTAGAGGTAATTGATTGATTCGATCTGCATAGTAAAGATAAGATATTGCTCCTGCAATCATGCTAGCAAAGATTGAATCAACCATTAGGTTAATCTGCATGACATTTGCCCCAATTAATCCGGGAATTAATTTTCGAAAAAATTTTTTAATATCGGGATTAATATTTGGTTTATTGGGATATAGTAGATAGCCTTTTTTATAACTAAAAAAAGCAATTATTGATAGCTGAAAAATTCCTGCCAAAAAAACACCCCAAGCTAGAGCGTAAGCATAATTTGGAACGATATTGCCAAAGACAAAAATACTGGCTATTAAAGTTAAATTGAGAATTATTGGCGATGATGCAGGGATAGCGAATTTGCCGATAGAATTAAGAACTCCGCTAAATAAAGAAACTAATGCCACAAAAAAAAGATAAAACACCGTAATTCTTGATAAGTTAATCAAAAGCTCTGATTTGGCAACATCGCTAAAGAATCCCGGAAATAAAATCTTCATAAAAAAAGGCATGAAGAGTTGTAAAATAATTATAAAAATAAATAAGCTATAAAATAAAAATGAAAAAATATTTTCAGCAAAATTTTTGGCTTTAATTGGGTTGTTATTGTCAGTTAATTTTTCAACAAATAACGGAACGAAAGCTGAATTAAATGCACCTTCAGCAAAGATTCTACGAAAAAAATTTGGTAAACGAAATGCTGCAAAAAAAGCATCAGATAATGCCGAAACTCCTAAGTAATTTGCAATTAAAATATCACGAATAAAACCAAGGATTCGAGATATTGAGATAAAAAAAGAAACGGTTATAAAATTACGAAACATAACTAAGATAAATTTTCAAAATTTTCGGGAATTATTATCACTGGAACTTTGATTTTGTTGCCAATACGATTAATTATTTTCGGCAAAACCGTGTTATCAGAAAGTGAATTATTTGATTTACCAAAAATCACCATTTGGCAATTATTGGCAAATTTAAGTTGATGAGTAATTTCGCTTGCTATATCGCCTTCTCTTATCGAGAATACTGGGTTAATTTCATATTCACTACAAATCGAATTCATAAGTTTTTTAATATGCTTTTCCATTTGTTGACGTTTTTGAGCGCTGATTGCTTGAGCCCCAAATAATAAATTTTTGTGAGATGCCTCAATTACTGCAAGAATTTCAAGGTGATGTTGATATTTTTTGGCCTGAATACAGCCATAGCGAAGGGCTTTTTCAGAAGCATTGGAAGTATCAATACAAACAATAATTGATGTTGAGTTTTGTTGATTGTTAATATTATCTTGCATAAGTTATTTAAAATTATTGACCTATAAAACGCATGAAAATATAGTTTGTAATCCAACCAACCACAAGGGCTAAAACTACAGCTACTAAACCATAAAATATTTCTTTTTGACGAGAGAGCTCAGAAATTTTAGCACTAATTCCAACTTGATTTACATAGATTGGGATTGATTGAAAAGAAATTAGCGAATTTTCTTTAATAAGATGCAGTTCTACAGTATAAACTCCTTGAACAATATTTTTAGGAAAATTAAGCATAATTTTGAATAAGGTATCGTCAAGAAAATCAATTTTATCAGCAGTATTGTTATATAACTTTCTACGTTCCATTTCGTCAATCAATTCAATCCTAAAATCATCTTTGGTTTTATTGTCATATTTTTGCTCATTAGAAAATTGTAAAAAATCCTTGGTAAGCTCTAAATCATTGAGAATATCTTCATCTATTTCTAAGCCTTTATAAGATGAAAATAATGAAAAAAAACTATAAGAATTTTCAAATTTTAAACGCGTAGCATTATACCAAATGCCAACTATTTTTTCTTTTCTGGTAACAAAAAAATTTTTTTTTGGTCCACGAACTGTAATTACAATATTTCCAGCATCACCCTTTGCTCCAAAAAGCAGAATTTGTGCACCTTTAAATTTAGTATCAATGTTAATTTCATTGGTAGAAATTCCTGAAATTAGTGGTGAGCAATAAGCTTTGGATAATATAGAACTAAAAATTAAAATTGTTAAAATCAGAATTTTTTTCATTTTAAAATTTCCACAATAAATAAATTTTTAGGTTCAGAAAATAACACGAAAAGCATTTTAATGCAAATACCCAGAAGCATTGTTGCAAGGATAGCTCTCATTCCATTGGCATTAACTTTGTAACCAGTCCTTGTCCCAATTTGTGCTCCAATTGCCGAACTAACAATCATTAAAGATGCTAGAACAATATCAACATTGTTATTGCTAATAGCTTGCAAAAAAGTTGCATTACTAGCGATAAAAACAATTTGAAATAATGAAGTTCCAACAACTACACTTGATGGCATTCTTAAAAGATATACCATGGCAGGGATCATCAAAAAACCTCCGCCAATACCCATAAGTGCAACTAAAATTCCAATACCGCAACTTAAAATAATTGGAACTATTGGGCTAATAATTACCCCAGATTTAGGGAAATAAAGACGATAAGGCATTTTGTCGATAATTTTTAAAATAGCATTGATAACTTTTCCTTGTTTATTTTCAGCGTTAAAACCATATTTTTCTTGAAAAAAAACTCGCATACTATCGCGAAGCATGGCAAAACTTATCAGACCTAGAAAAAGCACATAAACCAAAGCGATAGTAACATCAATATGACCTTTTTTTTGCAACATTTTAAAAACCAAAACCCCGGCTGATGAGCCAATAAAACCTCCGAAAACTAAATAGCCTCCCATTTTAATATCAACATTACCTTTGCGGATATGAGCCAGTAAACCTGAGATTGAGGCAGAAATTATTTGATTGGTTGAGGTTGAAACTGCTACTGCTGGAGGAATGCCGATGAAAATTAAAAATGGCGTTGCTAAAAAACCTCCGCCAATTCCAAACATTCCAGCTAAAAAACCCGTCAAAAGACCAAGAGCCAGAACCAAAATGATGTTCACAGGAATTTCTGCAATTGGTAAATAAATTTGCATGATAAATTTGTTAAATTAAAAATTAATTTTAGCAGATGAAATATTAATTTGCTCAATTATTAAGTCATTATTTAAATTTTCCAACTTTAAATTTTCTGATATTTTAATTTGCCCCAAGGCAAGGCATTTTTTTTCATCGAAAATTAGTGATAGCAATTGCCCAATTTCTTGATTGCAATTGCTTATTTTTAAAGAGTTTTGACAATCAAAAAAGTAATAGTTAGGATTTTTTGTTAATAAATCTTGATTATTAACTAAGTTAAATAATTTTTGTTTAAAAATATTATTTTCTAATAAATCAATTTCAAGATTAATAATCCTTTTTCTAATCTCTCCACGGTGATAGCTTCTGGCAATAATTTCTTGTCCAACATAGCATCCCTTGTTATAGTCGATGGCATTGATTTTATCAAAGGCAAATTCTTGAATAAATGATTTTTCAGAAATCAAATCAAATTCACCTTGGCAAATTAAATTGTTAATTCTTGTGCAGTGATATGCAAATAAATTATCATCAATAGCAAGCTTAGAAATGTCTTGATGATCGACTAGGCAAAAAAACCCCATTGCTTGATTTCGTGGATCTTTAAAAATTTGGTAATTGCCTTTAAATTTTTCTAATTCATTTTCTAATTCATTTTTTTTGGGAGCATAAAGCACGTTGATATTAACAGCAGGGCTTATTTTTACTGCAGATTTTAAACGAAAAAAATTTAATTTTTTTATTAAATCATGGTGATATTTTTGTGAACAAATTAGGATTATTGATTGATTATGTTGATTAAAACAGAGAAAAAAATCATATAAAAATCGGCCATTGCTATTGAGCATTGCAGTGTAAATAATCTCTTCATTTAAAATTTTATTAACATCGTTGGTGATAAGACCTTGTAGAAACTTAAAGCTGTCCGCTCCTGAGATTTCAATTACTTGTAAATTTTTTAAATGGTAAATTTCGGGGTAAATTTTAGGGTAAATTTTAGTCATAGTTTTTTTCAAGCATAATTTTAATATTTTTTTCCAGCATATCGCAATCAACATCAAGGCTAGCATGATGTGAATCAAAAATTAAACTATTTTTGCCAAATCGACATTTTTGATAATAGTAATTTAATCCCAACATATTTGCCATTATGAGGTAACCGTTAAAAAATTCTTTTTTTTCTTTAGAACTTAATTCCAGAATTGCTGAATTTTTTTTCATGGCAATGATATTGGTTATTCCAGCACCATGAGGAGCGATTAGATATTTAGCCTGAGTGCAAATCGCTAACTGTTCAGCATAACTATGATCTTCCATGATAACTTTTTTAAAGTTATATTTCTCAAGAATATTTAACATTTGTTGTTCATTTTCAACAAATCTTAATTTTTGTTTGGCTCTGGAAATATAAATTCTTTCACCAAAATTAATTTTATTGCCTTGAACAGCTTGTATGAGTTGATCGCGAAGCTTATTTATTAAATCATAATCAAAACCATGATGATCAATAAAAATTAAATTACTAACCCGAAGATGCGATTTTTTTCTGATAAAAATAATATCATTTCGATTAATGCCAAGCATCTTAAGCGATTCCAAAATAAATTTAAATTTTTGAGCTTTGCTTGGTAAAATTATTAGGCTATTTTGCAAAATATTTTGTTCTTTAAGTAAAATAATTTTTTGGAGGATTTCATGCCAATGAAAATAATTGCTGTAG
>JBJTWJ010000041.1:0-6679 GCA_046081665.1 Alphaproteobacteria bacterium
ATAAAACAGCGATTTTAGGAGTAAAAACAGAGCTTGATAAAAAACCCCACCCTTTCCATATTCACAGCGAAAATCTGGATAGCAAAATCCCAAAACCTTTATTGGCAATGGTTTATCTAAAATATTATTTTTAGAATCAACATAAATTTGGCTGTCGACCATAAATGTTGATAGATGACCTATCCCATGAATATTAGGTTTTTTATCAAGCTCTGTTTTTACTCCTAAAATCGCTGTTTTATTTTTAGTTTTTAATAAATCAGAAAAATAAACTTTTAAATTTTCATGCCATGTTTTAATTTTTTGATCATCTACAGCAAGATCAACTTGCTGACTATTTTCATAATTAATTATTTGTTTATTTGCATCGAGGGTTATTAAATTAGCAATTTTAATTTTTTTTTGAGCTAAATCATCAGGCAATTGTTTTTTTGTTTTAACGTGATAATAAACGGAGTCTGTTTTTGAAGAAATTTGTTGATGAACTTGGTTTTTAAATTGGTCACCATCCTTATCCCTTAAATCTCCTGAAACATTTGCTATTTCATAGGCTAAATCACGAGTTAAAAGAAATTGGTTGGGGGTGAATTGCTGTATTGCTTCTGATTCTGATTGCAATTCATCAAAAGTTTTAGCATCTTTTTTTAACGACAAAGCGTATGATGATGAAGTAAATAATGATTTATCTTGGGGTAATTTTTTTGAAGCAAAAAGAGATTTCATTAGATAAATTTGTTAATTAAAAGATATTTATGTTTTATAATTCTAATTTTTTTTATTTCAACAAAAAAACCTCCCCTTCGTTAAAAAGGAGAGGTTTAAAAATAAATTTTTTAAAAAATTTTTTTTAATTTACAAAACTGCAGAGTGATGCTCAAGATATTCAGCAACACCTTTGGCATTTGCCTTCATGCCTTTTTTACCTTTATTCCAACCTGCAGGGCAAACTTCGCCATTTTCTTGGAAAAATTTTAAAGCATCGATCATTCTTAAAGCTTCATCAACATTTCTTCCCAAAGGCAAATCATTGATTAATTGATGACGAACAACTCCTTGTTGATCAATTAAAAAAGTTCCTCGCAAAGCTACTGCTTCATCAAAAAGCACATCATAATCACGAGCGATTTTTTTTGTTAAATCAGCAACTAGCGGATATTGAATATCGCCAATTCCACCTTTTTTAACTTCGGTTCCCTTCCATGCCAAATGGGTATATTTTGAGTCAACAGATACCGCAACAACCTCAGCACCTCTTTCCTTAAACTCTTTGAGACGATTGCCAAAAGAAATAATTTCTGATGGACATACAAAAGTAAAATCCAAAGGATAGAAAAATAATACACCAATTTTACCTTTGATGTAAGTATGAAAATTAAAAGAATCATTGATTTCGTTATTTGGCATAACTGCAGATGCAGTGAAATCAGGAGCCATTTTGGTCACAAGTACTGACATAAAATAAAAGAATTAATTAATTTAAATTTTCTTAACGAAAATCCTTACATCTTTAATATAAGTTTTTTTTAAAATAAATCAATTGCAAATTTAATTATTTTTGTAAGAAATTTATTGGACCATCAGATCGACCATGAATAAATTGATCTAAATATGAATTTCCAGAGGAATACATGTCTTTAACATTGCCACACCAAATTATTCTACCCTCATAAAGCATGGCAATTTTATCAGCAATTTTTCGTGCTGAAGCCATATCGTGAGTTATGGTTATTGTAGTTGCCCCAAGCTGTTTGGAATTGGCAATTATCAAATCGTTAATAACATCAGCCATTATTGGGTCCAGACCTGTAGTTGGTTCATCAAAAAAAATTATTTCAGGATTACTGGCAATTGCTCGAGCTAATGATGCTCGTTTTTGCATTCCTCCTGATAATTCTGAAGGGTAAAAATCAGCGGTTTTATCAGTCAAACCAACCATTCTTAGTTTTTCAATAGCAATTGCTCGAGCTTGCTTTTTAGGAATTTTTTGTTGATTTAATAAGCGAAATGCAACATTTTCCCAAATAGGCAGAGAGTCAAATAATGCTCCACCCTGAAAAAGAAAGCCAAATTTTGCCATTAACTTATCGCGCTTGAATTGAGCTAGCGATGTTGTTTCTTGATCATCGATTAGAACGCTCCCAGATGAAGGCTCAATTAAGCCTGAGATTAATTTAATTAAAACAGATTTACCACTTCCCGAACCACCCAGAATAACCAAAGATTCTCCACGATTTATCTCAAGGCTAACATCTTGCAAAACCTGCTTATCGCCGAAATTTTTTTTTAAATTATTAATAATTATTTTTGCTGACACTTAGTAAATTTTTTTATTTTTTATAATTTATGTTAAAAATAATTATTTTAAATTTTTTTCAATTAATTTTTGTAAAGTTACGTAATCAACATAACCCTCGCTAATTTCACCATTGATGAAGAAAGTTGGAGTTGATCTAATCTGCAAGGAATTTGAAGCATCCATTCTTTTAGCGAGAATTTTATCTTGGATTTGCTTATTGTTGATGCAGGAGTTAAAACGCTCTGAACCCATACCATCAAGCTTCATAATCGCTTCTAGCCTTTCTTGATATTTAACATCAAAAGCCCAGCTATCTTGCGATTTGAAAAGAATTTTTATGGTTTCAAGATATTTTTCAGTAGCATTTTTCTTATCATCTAATGCAACGCATTCGGCTATCGCTCCAGCTATCAAAGCTTGTTGATTTAATGGAAAGTCACGGAATATAAATCGCACTTTTGCAGTTTTAATATATTCTTCATTCAATCTTTCAAAAGCTTCACGATAAAACACTGCACAATGTGGACAAGACAGCGAAGCGTATTCAATAACCAAAACTTTCGCCGATGAATCTCCTAAAACATAATCATAAGGTTGAACCTTCATTAAATCGCTGTTTTTTCTTGTTTCGGCAAGTTTTTGCTTGACAATTTCTTCGCTAATTGCATCACCTTCAATAATTTCTTCAACCTTAATATCTTCTGGTTTTTCCTTTAAAAATTTAAAAGAGGTTTTGGTTTTGTAATTATGCACAACTAATGCTACAAAGCCCAGAAAAAGAATCGCTCCACAACTTATTAAAATTATTTTTTTAGAATTTTTTTTCATAAATTAAATATTGAATTTAGATTAAAAAAGTTTATTGTGATTTAAATTGTATCTAAAAAAATTTAAAATCAATCAAAATTATGATACCAATTTCAGTTTTTATTATCGCAAAAAATGAAGCCGATCGCATTACCCCAATCATTAATTCTGTAAAAAATTTAGCACAAGAAATTATCGTGATTGACTCCAACAGCACTGATAACACTCAGCAAATTTGTAGAGATCTAGGTGCAAAAGTTTTTAACAATGATTGGCAAGGCTATGGCCAACAAAAAATTTTTGGTGAAAATCTTTGTCAAAATAATTGGATTTTAAATATTGATGCTGACGAAGAAGTTAGTCAAGAATTAGTTGTGGAAATTAAAAAAATTTTTGCCCAACCAATTGCCGATAATGTAGCAGGTTTTCGAATTAAAATTGTTAACAAATTTCGTTTTGAAGATAAGCCTAAAAAATTGGCATATTTTTATAATCAACTGCGATTATATCGTAAAGATTATGCAGGTTTTAAGAACAGCTCAATTCACGATTCCGTTGAGTTAAAAGCTAATTCCAATTATCAAATTTTACAGCTTAAAAACATTATTTATCATCAATCATTTCGCAGTTTTGTGCATTGGATTGAAAAGATTAATTCTTATTCATCAATGCAAGCCCAAGATGCTTTTTTAAAAAACAAAAAACCCTGTTATTCTAAAATTTTTTTAAGCCCAGTTTTAGCTTTTTTTAAAGCTTATTTTATTCGTAGATATTTTATCTATGGCTTGGATGGCTTAATTTACAGCATTATTTTTGCTTTTTCACGATTCGCTAAAGCTATTAAAACCAAAGAATTATTCACAGCTAATAAAAGGAGTTAATATGAAATATTATTTTATAATTATTTTTCTTATTTCTTCTTGTAGTTCACTAAAAAAAATTGAAAGTCCAGTTATCTATATCAGCAACAGCAGTGCTCGACCAATCAACAATATCCAGTGCCAATTGCCTAATCATACCGTTTCTCTAAAATCAATTAATCCAGGGCAAAACAGAAGTCAATCTTTTTATATGGCAAAAAATGAAGATTTTTTTGGGGACATAAAATGCTTCTGGGATAATAATTTAAGCGAAAGAAAAGTTGCCAATTTTAGCATTGAACCACATCATATGCCAAGCATTAAAGACAAATATGAATATCCTTTTTTACAAATATTTCTTGAACAAAATTCTTATGAAATTTATACCAATGACAGCATTGATTATTTAAACAAAAGTCGAGTAATGGATGAGAAAATGAAAAAAAGTTATCGTCAAGCAATCCTTGATAAATATGGCAACAACCCTGATCCATCACTAATCGATATTCAAAACAAAGATATGCCTAGATCTTATTAATACCATTTCTCACCTTTAAAGCATAAAAAAATATTAAAATTCTAACTTCATATTTTTGGTTAAAAATATTTTGTTATAATTTCTTTTAAAGATCGAATTGGCATTATATCTAAAACAAACTCTTTTTGCTTATATTTTTTTAATAAATGTTTTCTACCTAATCAGCAAACACGCATCGCCGTAGGAATAAAAGCGATATTTTTGAGCAATGGCATGTTGGTAAATTTTATGAGCATTTTCAATGCCTACAAAAGCACAAACTAGCATAAATAAAGTTGATTTTGGCAAATGAAAATTAGTTAGCAAGGCATTGGTAATTTTAAAATTATAGGATGGGGTAATAAAAATTTTAGTATTTGCTTTGCAGGGTTTTACCAAACCATTTTCATCGGCAACACTTTCTAAAACCCTCAGCGAAGTTGTACCAATGGCAATAATTCGATGATGATTTTTTTTGGCATTATTAATTATCTTGCAAGCTTGCTCATCAATTTCAAAGCTCTCTTGATGCATATTATGATTTTCGATTAAATCACTTTTAACAGGCAAAAATGTTCCTGCACCAACATTTAGAGTAACATAGGCTTGGGCAATTCCTTTGCTGGCAATTTTATCTAATAAATCTTGAGTGAAATGCAATCCCGCAGTTGGGCAAGCTACAGCATAGCCTTTACTAGCATAGCAAGTTTGATAATTATTTAAATCATCTTGTTTTAATGTTGAGTCAGCTTGGCGTTTGATATAAGGAGGTAGTGGAGTCTCGCCATATTTATCAAGCATTTTAAAAAATTCTTCACCTTCAATATTAAATTGCAATTTGATTGCTCCAAAATTATTTTTAGCAATTACTTTGGCAAAAAATTTTTCACCTTGATTGTTGCTAACTTCTAAAATATCATCGATTTTAACTTTCTTTGCAGGCTTGCATAGAGCTGACCAGATCTCATTTTCTTGTTGATCAAGATTTATTGAAATCACCGCATTGTTAAATAAATTCTTAGCTGATAATTTTGCTTTAATAACTTTAGCATTGTTAAAAACTAAAACATCTCCCTCTTGCAAATAATCAAGCAAATGTTTTATAGTTTGATCGATTATTTTTTGCTCTTTAAAAATTAGCAAAGCATTATCTTTTTTGTTAGCGTTGGGATGCTGAGCTATTAGCTCAGCAGGTAAAATAAAATCAAAATCACTAGTTTTCATGGATTCAAACAAAACACATTTCGGTTTTAAAACTGTAGACATTGAGCAAAAGCCCAAATTAGTCAAAGAAATTTTTTCAAATGTTGCCAATAAATATGATCTAATGAACGATCTTATGAGCTTTGGCATTCATCGCAACTGGAAGAATAAAATGGTTGAAAAAATTAGTCTATCACGAAATTGTAAAATTATTGATGTGGCAGGTGGCACTGGTGATATTGCTTTTCGCATTGCCAAAAAAGCTCAAGCTCAAGGCCTTAATATCGAAATTGATGTTGTCGATATAAATCCGCAAATGCTTGGGGTTGGCAAGGCAAGGGCTATTGATAAAAATTTATTTAAGAATTTAAAATTTAGCGTTGGCGATGGTGAAAAACTTGATTTTGACGATCAACAATTTGATGTTTACACGATTGCTTTTGGAATTCGTAATTTTACTGACATTGCCAAAGGCTTGCGGGAAGCTCACCGCGTTTTAAAAAAAGGTGGAAAATTTATTTGTCTTGAATTTTCAAAAGTTGAAGATTATTTTGTTCAAAAAATTTACGATCAATATTCTTTCAAGATTATTCCTAAAATTGGTGAATTTATCTTAAAAGATCATGATTCTTACCAATATTTAGTAGAAAGTATTAGAAAATTTCCTTCACAAAATCAATTTAAAAAAATGCTTGAAGATGCAGGATTTTCTAAGGTTAGCTATCAAAATCAAAATTTTGGAGTTGTGGCAATTTTTGAAGCTTACGCCTAGATTATGCCTTAATAATTTTATTATGTTAAAAAGAGTTTTATTTTATATCACAACAATTTTTGTTTTAAATTCTTGTGCTATGTGCTATGTTAATCCGGCAGATACCGAAGAAGCAAAAAGAATGTATAATTCGATTGGAACATATTCCATAAACATTACTGAGGAACAAGGTCAGGAATTATTTGGCGAATGCTATGATCATCGTACTGATCGTGTTTTTGTAT
>JBJTWJ010000042.1:0-2822 GCA_046081665.1 Alphaproteobacteria bacterium
CAGGCAATGGCGAGCTAAGGGTGATATTTCTGGCTGAGGTTAAGCGAAATTGATTAACTAATCGCGAGCTTTGCGTAACCCCGGCAACTAAAATACCGATGATTAAAATAACAATCGATAATTCAATTAACGAGAAGGCTTGAGTTTTTATTTTTTTAGTTTTTTTATAATCTGTAATTTAGTTAATTATTTAGTCAATTTTTTTTATTTCAAATAAAAAACAAATAAAAAAAATAAAAAAAATCATATTGAAATTTCTGTTATAAATTATTATTGCAGAAGCGTATTATGTTCTTTTAAAAATAAGTAAAAAATATATTTCAAATTAAAAAACAATAATTAATATATTTTAAATTGGATAAATAATTTCATTTAAATAATTAAATTCATGAAAAAATTCCACCACGTAACATCTTTGATTCTTATTGTATTGTTTTTTGCAACTACCATATTGCTTTTTTTAAGGCTTTTTGAAATCAGAAAGCAAAAAATTGTATCAATATTATCGTTAGATCTTGTTAGGGCAGAAAGGCTATTAGTTGATAATTTTAATCATACCGGTTCCCTGATTAAAAATATAAATATGCAAATCATTAAAAGTTCATTTGATAAAAACCGTATCAATCAAATTTTATTTAAATTTAAAACCAACCCAGTTTTATCTGAAACATTCTCTTGGACATTCTTTTCATGGGCTGATAAAAATGACGATATTATTGTTGATGCAGAGTTTGGTATTTTAAAAAACCTTATAAATATTTCATCACGAGATTACATAAAACTTGCCAAAAATATTGATAATGTTTTTTATATTGGTATGCCTGTAATAGGTTCAACTAGTCAAAAATGGATGATACCCGGAGGTGTTGGTGTTTTTAATAAAAAAGGCAATTATCAGGGTTCAACTGTTATTGGTTTTGAGATTGAAATTTTAGCTAAATTAATTCAAAAAAATATTATCAATCCTAATGTTCGAGTTTTGGTTTATAAATCAACGGGTTATATTCCAATTTTATTATCTTCGGTGAATAAAATTTTATTTAATCGTTATGAAGATTTGCATTTCGATGATAAAATTTATGAATACGTTAAAACATCATTTGATGACAACCAAGTTAAAAGTCATATTGAATTAATTTTTGATAATAAAGTTTTTTTAGTAAAAAAAATTAGTGAATATGACTTAACCATTGCTGTTGAATATGATTCAAATGCAATCAGGAGTGAATTGTGGAATAGTATCTGGTCGAGGTCGATTGAGTTTATAGTTATTGCTGTGATATGTTGTGTAATAATAGTTTTAATTTATAAGAAAGAAAATTTTGAAAAAAATACGATAATTAGTCTAAAAGAAATGGCAGAAAAAAATAGTAATGAAAAAACTAATTTAATGCGAGTTATTTCTCATGATTTAAGAAATTATATTTCTAGTATTTATTCATTGTCAGATTTGATTTTAACAGATAATTCAAAGAATAATAATGAAAAATTAAATAGCTTTTTAAAATGCTGTAAAATTATTAAGTTTCAATCAAACGAGATGCTTAATTTTGTTCATGATTTACTCGATGTTAATTGCATTGAAAAAGCATCTATTAATCTTGGAAGGTTAGAATATTGCGATGTTGTTAAGATTATTGATAGGATGATTTATTTAAACAATAACTTAAGTAAATCATATTCATTAAAAATTGTTAAAACAATTGACGAGGTTATTCCAAAACTAAAATGTGATCGAGTTAAATTTAAACAAATACTTGATAATATTTTTACAAATTCAATCAAATATACTAATCAAAATGGCGAAATAAATATTACCGTTAAATATTTAAAAGATTCATCGCAGATATACATAGAAATTGCTGATAATGGCATAGGAATGGATGAAATTGAAGTCGATGAAGCTCTCAAAGGAAATGCCCATAAAATTGATAAAAATCATTTTTCTAAAAAATTTGATTCACATGGAATTGGCCTGCCACTGGTTAAGAAGTTAGTTGAATTGCATAATGGAATAATTGTTATTGAGTCGCAAAAAAATGTTGGAACAAAGGTTAAATTATGGTTTAAGTTGGAAGGCGATATTGTTTTTCCTGAAAAAAATTTAATTAACTGTGAATTAAGTAATATCTTTAATGATGATGATTGCCATATTAAACAAGAAGATAAAAGAAAAATTCTTATCGCCGATGATGAAGAAATTAATATTTTAGTTTTCAAACAAATTCTGCGAAAAACTAAATATCAAATTATCTCGGCCAAGAATGGTTTAGAAGCAATAAATTTGGTTAAGGAAAATAAATTTGATTTGATAGTTCTTGATATAAGAATGCCTCAAATGGATGGTTTGGTAGCTTCAAAAATAATTAAACAACATTTTACAGAAATAAATTCTTCAGTTCCAATAATTGTAGTCAGTGCTGATGACAGTATTGATGTAAAGCAACAAATTATTGAATTAGAAATTAATTATTTTCTTAATAAGCCATATACCAAAGAGATGGTGTTTAACCTGCTTAAAGAAATATTTAACATTAAATAAAAACTTAAGAAAAATGTTTTTAAAATGGGTTTTTTTAAAAGCCTGATTTTTTTGGAAAGAAATGAAAATAAAAGATATTAGAAAACCAAATAAAAAATTGGTTTCTAAAATATTAAAAAACTTATAAATATATAAAAAAAAATAAATTATAATAAATCAATCTTTAAATAAAATTATCATAAAATATTATTAATTCTTATTATGCTAACGATAGCGATTAGTTATTTCTAGTCGCACCTAAAGCAACGAGACTTTTTTACTCGTGCTAAAGCAACGAAAC
>JBJTWJ010000043.1:0-14042 GCA_046081665.1 Alphaproteobacteria bacterium
GTTCAAATTTTTTGCTAAAAATCCTTAAAAAGCCTCAGCCGTATGGATATACGACTTCATTTTTTAAATATTTTTATCTAAAAAATTTTTGCTTAAATCTTTAATTAAAAAATGGAAATGGTATAAGTCATAACCAACCGAACTATTTTTAAAAGAGATTCTCTAATAAGTTCGCCATTCATTCTATATTTTAAATTTATGCCATCCAATATCCACTGTAAATTTTTTTTATCTAGATCGTTATTTTCTTGAGATTCTCTGGTATGTTGTCTAAGGTTTGTTTTTAAGTATCTTTTTTCATTATATTCTTCAAGTACCTTATCGATGCTTAGATATAATGACTCTGCTCTTTTCTCATCAAGAATGGCTATTGAGCTGATGTAATTATAAACTTTACCTCTTCTTTGTCTAAGAGACGCCCTGTTTTTTAATGCGAATAAACTGTAAATTTCATCATCACTTAGATTTGATAAAATTCTATAAAAACCTTCTTCTACTAGAGCATAAGCTGTGACATGATCTCCTTGCGTGTTGCCGCCTAAAACAGATGGTGCACGACCAAAAATTCCGAATTGATATTTTTTTTCTGGAGAAAAAGAAGCGTTAACAGATTTGCTAGCTTTTACTATAGGCATATTGCGCAGTTAATTTTTTAAGATTCGTCAAATTTTAATTATTACTTTTTTTAGCAAATATTTATGGTGAGCAAAATCTCTAATTTAAGAAAATAAAAGCCATCGAATTGCAATATCAAATACAACCAAAACCTTGATTTACCTTGCTGAATTAAGCTAAGAAATGTTAATTTGTTGATATAGTTTTGATAATATTGCTAGCTGTTGGTATTTCAATTCACAAGATTTTTGGCGCACCCGAGAGGATTCGAACCTCTAACCTTCTGATCCGTAGTCAGATACTCTATCCAGTTGAGCTACGGGTGCAACGCAGTTTAAAAATTTTAGCAGAGCTTTTTAATAAAGCTATGCTAAAATTATTTTTAAATTTTTAGTTTATGAAGTTACAGTTTTTTTCTTGCTGGCTTTAGCTTCTTCCTTGTTTAATTCATCATCAATTTTTTCAGAAGTTGATTTATCATTTTTGGATGCTGAAATTGCCTGTGATTTTTGACGAGTTAATTTTTCAATTTCTTCGGCAACTTTTGGATTATCGCGAAGGTAAGTCTTGGTGTTTTCTTTGCCTTGGCCAATTTTATTGCCTTTAAAAGCATACCATGAGCCAGATTTTTCAAGGACCTCAAGCTTAACACCTAAATCGATAATTTCGCCAAGCCTACAAACGCCACCACCGTAGATAATTTCAAATTCGGCAGTTTTGAATGGCGGAGCAACTTTATTTTTGACAACTTTAACTTTAGTTTCATTGCCTAAAACTTCATCTTGTTCCTTGATGGCATTGCCACGACGAATATCAAGACGAACTGAGGCATAAAATTTTAAAGCGTTACCGCCAGTTGTGGTTTCTGGATTACCAAACATTACGCCAATTTTCATACGAATCTGGTTAATAAAAATAACTGTGGCATTGGTTTTAGAAATAGTTGAAGTTAATTTTCTTAAAGCTTTACTCATCAAACGCGCTTGCAAACCCATTTGATTATCGGCCATACCACCTTCTAATTCAACTTGCGGAACAAGTGCAGCAACTGAATCGATAACGATTAAATCAACCGCTCCCGAGCGAACCAAAGTATCGGCAATTTCAAGAGCAGCTTCACCATTATCGGGTTGAGAAATAATTAAATCATCAAGATTGATGTGAAGATTTTTTGCGTAAGCTGGATCAAAGGCGTGCTCAGCATCAATAAAAGCACAAGATAGACCAGCTTTTTGAGCTTCAGCAATGGCATGCAAGGTGAGGGTAGTTTTTCCAGAGCTCTCTGGGCCATAAATTTCAATGATTCTGCCACGAGGATATCCGCCAACACCAAGTGCTAAATCCAAGGCTAGTGAACCACTTGAAATGACTTCAATATCCATGGCTGGGCGATCGCCATATTTCATTGCTGAACCTTTGCCAAATTGTTTGTCGATTTGCGATAAAGCAACTTCTAATGCTTTTTTGCGATCATTGTTAGTCATTGTAAACTCCTATTTAAATTTAGTGGGATTAAATATTTATAATTTTATTTAATTTGTTTCTATTTTGTTTTAGTTTAAAATAATAATTTTTAATTTAAACTATTATTTTAAGATTTTTAACATTGTTTCGCCAAGAAGAGCTGGACTATCTGCCACTTCAATTCCTGCTGATTTCATTGCTTCAATCTTACCTTCAGCCCCACCTTTACCTCCAGAAATAATTGCACCGGCGTGACCCATTCTGCGACCTTCAGGGGCAGTTCTTCCAGCAATAAAGCCAACTGTTGGTTTTTTTCGACCTTTTTTAGCTTCAAGTTTTAAAAACTCAGCGGCATCTTCCTCGTCAGTTCCGCCAATTTCACCAATCATAATCATGGCCTGAGTTTGTGGATCTGACAAAAACATATCTAGGCAGTCGATGAAGTTTGTGCCGTTGACTGGATCACCACCAATGCCAATGCAAGTGCTTTGTCCAAGCCCAGCTTTGGTGGTTTGATGAACCGCTTCATAAGTTAATGTTCCAGAGCGTGAGACGATACCAATTTTTCCGCTTTTGTGAATGTGACCTGGCATAATGCCAATTTTGCATTCATCTGGAGTGATAACCCCAGGGCAATTTGGACCAATTAAACGAGATTTTGAACCCGTTAAGGCTTTTTTAACCTTAACCATATCAAGAACTGGAATACCTTCAGTAATGCAAACTATAAGTTCAATTTCAGCGTCAATTGCTTCGATGATTGCATCGGCAGCAAAAGCCGGAGGAACATAAATCACTGAAGCATTGCAAGCGGTTTTTTCTTTAGCTTCAAAAACAGTATCAAAAACTGGTAGACCAAGATGCTGACTTCCGCCTTTATTTGGAGTAACACCACCAACCATTTTTGTACCATAAGCGATTGCTTGCTCTGAATGGAATGTTCCTTGTGAACCAGTAAAACCTTGGCAAATTACTTTTGTATTTTTATTAATTAGAACTGACATGTTATTTTATTTTAATTTATAGTTATTTGATTTTTTATTTTATAATAAAATTTAATTAATGAGCAACTTCTTTGACTGCTTTAACGATTTTTTGAGCGGCATCAGCTAAATCGTTAGCAGGGATAATTGCCAAGCCTGATTTAGCGAGAATTTCTTTACCCAAATCAACGTTGGTTCCTTCAAGGCGAACAACTAATGGAACGCTGAGTTTAACTTCTTTTGCAGCTTCAAGAATCCCATTGGCGATTATATCGCAACGCATGATCCCTCCAAAAATATTGACTAAAATTCCTTTAACATTGTTATCAGATAAGATTATTTTAAAGGCTGCGGTAACCTTTTCACGAGTAGCACCACCACCAACATCCAAGAAATTGGCAGGAGATGAACCAAAAAGTTTGATGATGTCCATAGTTGCCATTGCAAGACCTGCACCATTAACCATACAGCCAATTTGCCCGTCCATTTTGATATAATTTAATTCATATTTTGAAGCTTCGATTTCAAGTGGCTCTTCTTCATCAAGATCGCGAAGAGTTCTAATTTCCTCATGACGATGTAAAGCATTATCATCAAAATTGATTTTGGCATCTAAAGCGATGATCTCGCCTTCATGAGTTTCAACTAAAGGATTGATTTCGATTTGTGAGGCATCTGTCTCAACAAAAGCATGATAAAGTGAAATTACTAATTTAGAAAATTTCTTTAAAACATCGCCTTTAAAACCTAAAGCAAAACCTAGCTTACGAGTATGACAACTTTGAATTCCAGTGGCTGGATCAATTTTTACGCTGATAATTTTTTCTGGGCTATGACTTGCAACTTCCTCAATTTCAACACCACCTTCGGTAGATGCCATAAAAACTATTGATTTAGTTTTGCGATCAACAACCGCTGAAAGATAATATTCTTTTTTAATATTTGAGCCTGCTTCAATGTAAAGCCTTTTAACTTCTTTGCCTTCAGGACCAGTTTGATGAGTAATTAAAACTTTTCCTAAAATTTGTGTAGCTTTTTCTTTAACTTCATCAATTGATTTAACGACTTTAACGCCACCAGCCTTGCCTCGACCTCCAGCATGAATTTGTGCTTTAACCACAAAAACTTTGTGACCATTAGCTTCAAGTTGTTTTGCCCCTTCAATTGCTTCAGGAATGTTAAAGGCTGGATGACCTTCGGGTACGTTAACGCCAAATTTTTTTAAGAGAATTTTTGCTTGATATTCGTGAATATTCATTGCTTTATAGAATTAAGTTTGAAAAATTTAATAATGTCTTTAAACTATTGAGTTGGAATTCGTGAAATCAAGATTATTTGCTGATATAATCTGCTAAAATCTGTTAATAAATATCATGAATTTATTGAAGTTTGTTAAAATTTATTAGAATTTATTTAACACTTCATTACAAACAAAAAAGTTTAATTTAAAATATTTACTGTTTAAAATTATTTTAAAATTTATTTTTAACATAGCAATTACTTAAATGAAAAAAATTTTGATTACGCGATCAAAGCACAATTGCAAGGCTTTAAGTAAATTTCTTGTTGCTCAAAATTATCAAGTATTCGCTGAACCACTTTTTAAAATTAAAAAATTTCACGATCAAATTACTATTAAAAATATTGAAAGTAAATTGACTCATGATAGCTCTTTGGCCTTGATAATAACAAGTCAGAACGCTATAGATTGTTTAAAAAAAGTAAAAATTGATAACCAGATATTAATTTTTGCAGTTGGCAAAAATACCGCTTTAGCCTTAAAAAAACTCGGATTTGTTAATGTTTATTATCCTTCGCAGAGTAATGCTTTCGAGCTTTTTAAATTAATTTTAAACTTTAAATTTAACTTAAAATCTAGCCGTAATTCCATGAAGCAAATATCTTTTATTTATCTGCGAGGAGAGCAAGTTAGTTTTGATTTTAAAGAAAATTTGTTAAAATATGGTTTTAAAGTGCAAGAATTAGTTGTTTACAAGACAATTCAACGGCATAATTTTTCACAGCAATTTTGTGAAGACATCAAAAAAAATAGCTATGAGATGGTAATTATTTTCTCACAAAAATCGCTCGAGTTATTTTTTTTATTAGTTAAAAAGCATAATCTTCTTGAATATTTTGCAAAGTCATGTCTAATTGGCTTTAGTGATAAAATTGTCGAGCAAGCCAAGCTTTTGGCTCAAGAAAATTTAAAATTTAAAAAAATTGAGAAATTGAGCGATAATCAAATTTTAAAAAAATATTATGAGTAATCCCCAGATAGAAAATAATTCAGAAAATAATTCTTCAGGCAAAGAAAATATTAACTTTGAAGCCGTTAAATCGTCTTTAAAAAAATCTTCAAAAAAACAATTTGTATTTTTGAAAGTAGTCTTGCTGATTACTCTAATTTTGATGTCAGCATTGGTCTATGTTTATTGGCAAGACCTTGCAAAACGAAGAGGAATTGCCAGGGCTGAATCTGAAAAATTTAGCAATATTGATGGTGATATTTTTGATTTATCTGATGAATTTAAAAATGAAAATTATCCTACAACAGGTGATCTTGGTGAACTTCAGGCTGGTGAATATAAAGAAAAAAATGGCGAGTTTTTATATCGTTTATTGATAAAAAATCAAATGCAAATTGAAGAGTTGCGTAGGCAAAATAATGAGTTACGAAATGAGTTTTTAAAATATAAAAATCGTGAAAAAATTAATAAAATTTCATTAACTTATGCAACAATTCGTGAAAAATTAATGAAGGGTCAGGATTATAAAAGTGATCTTCAAAACCTTGAGCTATTTGCTATATCAGATGATTTTATAAAAGCAAAAATTGGCTTACTTAAAGATAATTTAAAATTTTATTTACCACATTTCACAATTTATAAAAATTTTAAAAACCTTATCCCTGATATCATTGCTTTAAAAAACACCGATATTGCAGATAACAGTTTTATACAAAAAATTAACAATAAAATCGCTAAGGTTATTGTCATTAGACGCACTATTCTCAACAACTCTGGGGATATTGATGACAAATTAGTGCTCCTTGAAAATGCTTTATTGCTTGAAAATTATCATGAAGCATTAACGATAGCATTAAGTTTTCCTGCTAGCTATCATCAAATCTTTAGTGGTTTTCTTGATAATTTAAATTCGGCAATTGAGATCAATAAAATTGATCAAGAAATTATTAATTATTTAAAAAATAACAATTAAATGTTCACGGTTTTTTGGTTTATTATTGTTTTATTTTTATCGACTTATTCAATAGTTTGGTTGATTGATAATAATGGTTTGGTTGTAGTAAATTGGCTTGGCTATGAAATGCAAACTGATGTTTTAACGATTGTTCTAATTACCATCTTTTTTACAATTTTAATTATTGTCTTAGCGACATTGCTAACAAGAATTTTAGCAATTAAATTTCCATCATTGTTACGCTTTTTTTTCAAAAGAAATTACACCAAAAGTTTAGAAAAAATTGTCCTTAGGCATCAACAGGGATTTGATGATCTAAGCTTATTAATGTTGGCAATAGAATTAAAAGATCAAAAATATATTAATTTATATCATAAGAATTTTTCACAAAAAATTAAAAACAAAAAATTAAATAATTTTGTTAAAGGTAAGATTGCTCTAAGTCAAGAAAATCAACAACAAGTCATACAATATTTTTCTCAGTTCACTGGCAATAATCATGCCAATATTTTAGTTTATAATGCTAAATTTAATCTAGCTTTAGAGTCAGCTCAGGAAACTAAGGCCATAGCTTATGGCAAACAACTTTGTCGTCTTGACCAAAGCCGAATTGATGTTGCAAAAAAATTAATTATTTTGTGTCGTAAAAATGGTTTATGGCATGATTTGCATGAATTGCAGACGATTTTTAAGGATAAAATTAATGACTATATTGATTCCGAAGACTTAACCAATATTGCGTTATTTTTAGCAAAAGGTTTTTATCAGAAGAAAAAATATTATAAGTCTCAACGCCTAGCAAATAAAGCCTTAAAATTTGATTCTAGATCTCTGAAAGCTCAAGAGATGTTATTGAAATCTTGGATTAAATTAGGTTTTAGATTTTGTGTGGCGAATAAAATTAAAAAAATATTTAGCAAAACAGCAAGCAACAGGTTAGCAAAAATTTATCTTTTTAATTATCGAAAACTTCCTTTGCAAAAACAAATAAAATTGTTAAAAAAATTGTTAAATAAAAACCCTGATCATGATCTCAATAATTTTATTTTAGCACAAACATATTTTAGAATGAATGATTACGATAAAGCTATGGAGTCTTTAAACAAAATATCTCAAGACCTGTCGAATGAAAAAATTAAAGCCCGACTCGCTTGGATAAAAAATAAAATAATTAATCAAAAAAAATAATTTAAATTTAGCGATTGCAAAAAAAGAGCTAGCAAATAAAATTATTATGCAAAAATAATAAAAAATAATTGTAATTAACAGTTTTAAATATGACTCAAGAATTTTCAGCAATTGCTAATATAATTGAACAAGCTTTTGAAAATAGAGCGCAAATTAACTCGCAAACTCAAGGCGAGGTTCGTCAATCGGTTAAGCAAGCTTTGGATTTGCTAGATAGTGGTAAGTTAAGAGTCTGTAATAAGGTCAACGATGTTTGGCAAGTTAATCAATGGTTAAAAAAAGCCATTTTATTATCATTTCGTCTGAATGATAATTTTCTTAGTAAACAGCAAGCGGAAGTTGGCAATGCCTTAACTTTTTATGATAAGGTTGATTTAAAATTTAACAATTGGCAAGAGCAAGATTTTCGTAAAGCTGGGTTTAGAGCCTTACCTGGAGCGGTAGTTAGAAAGGGTTCATTCATTGCAAAAAATGTTGTTTTGATGCCATCTTTTGTAAATAAGGGAGCGTATGTCGATGAATCAACCATGGTTGACACTTGGGCAACAATAGGTTCTTGTGCTCAGATTGGCAAAAATTGTCATATCTCAGGAGGCGCAGGAATCGGTGGAGTTCTCGAGCCGTTGCAAGCAAATCCAGTTATTATCGAAGATGACTGTTTTATTGGGGCAAGAAGTGAGATTGCCGAGGGAGTTATTGTTGAAAAGGGGTCAGTTATTTCAATGGGAGTTTATATTGGGGCATCTACCAAGATAATTGATCGCTCAAGCGGTGAAATTTTCTATGGCAAAGTTCCAGCCTACAGCGTTGTTGTTCCTGGAAGTATCGCTAGTTCAAAACTAGATGATAAAACTCTAAGCTTATATTGTGCTGTTATTGTTAAAAAAGTTGATGAAAAAACTCGTTCTAAAACCTCAATCAATGAATTACTTCGTGATTAGAATATTTTAACAAAACTATGATTTTAAATCTAACAATTTTAGTTTTTGTTATCATTAATTTGTTAATTTTTTTTGCGGTTAAAACTCGTACATCAATTGTCATCAGTCTTTTAATATCATGTCTTGTTACCATATTATTTTTTAGTCAAATTTTGTTGAATTATAATTCTTTTAAAGAAGTAATTTTGGCATTGGTGATTTATGCCATGGTGATTTTAAATTTAGTTATTAGCGACACTAACAGTCAAGCCTCACAGGTTAAAATTGATCAAAAAAAATTGTCATCGCAAAGTAATCATTTATTTCATAAATCTTTTAGCAAGTTGACTAGTAAATTTTCTTTAGCGATATTTTTTTTAATAATTTTTGGAGCGGTTTTGCTAATTAATACAAGGCTTGGAGAAATTTATGAAGAAGTTAAAGAAAAAAAATATAACAAACAAAATGAGATAATTTTAAATCCGATTATGCTTCCATCGCATCCGGTTCATCAGTATGTATGGCAAAATTATTTTAATAAAAATTCCCAAAAAAATATTCAATTCGAACAGTCGGAATCAGCAAGTGAAAATGAATTTAAAAAAGCCCAAATGAAAAATGAACTCAGCAATAATTTTATTTTAAAAAGAGCAAGTGAGGTCTTGATAATTATTTGTGGAATTATTTGTTTGGCTTTAATAAATTTAAAAAAAAATCATAATTCACAACAAAAGAACTAACCATGATATATCGATTATTAAGGCCATTAATATTTAAAATTGATGCCGAGTTGGCTCATAATAGTGCAATTAATTTTTTAAAATATTTGCCAAGATTTGCCAGTCTTTTTGCTTTGGATAAAGACTATGCTAATTTAAAAACACGGGTTTTTAATTTCGATTTTAAATCGCCAATTGGCATGTCGGCAGGTTTTGATAAAAATTGTCAAGTGGTTGATGTTTTAGAAAAATTTGGTTTTGGTTTTATTGAAGCAGGAACAACTACGCCACGAGCTCAAATTGGCAATGAAAAACCTCGTATTTTTCGCCTTGTTGAAGATCAGGCAATTATTAATCGTTTAGGTTTTAACAATTTAGGTAGTGAAGTTTTTCTTAAAAATTTACAAATTATTAAGCCTAAAACCAAAAAAATTATCGGCGTAAATATTGGTAAAAATAAAGATACCGTTGATCCAAACTCTGATTATCTTGAGTTGATAAAAAAATTCTATCACCTAGCTGATTATTTAACGATTAATATTTCTTCACCTAATACCAAAAATCTGCGAGATTTACAAAATGAAAAATTATTACTTAATTTGCTAAATGATGTTGATTCTCTTAAGGTAGAGCTTTCAGAAAAAACTCAAAAAAATACGGCAATTTTGTTAAAAATTGCCCCAGATCTTGATTTTGAACAGCAACAACAGATTGCGGATATCGTTGTAAATTCACAAATTTCAGGTTTAATCATTAGTAACACTACGATTTCAAGACCACAAAATCTCAAAAGTAACTTTGCTCAAGAGCTGGGTGGTTTGAGCGGTAAGCCATTATTTGATAAATCTAATGAAGTGTTGCGAAATTTTTATAAATTAACCCAAGGCAAAATTCCTTTAATTGGGGTTGGAGGAATTGCGAGTGCAGAAGATGTTTATCTCAAAATACGCAGTGGTGCATCTTTAGTGCAAATCTATTCAGCCTTTGTCTATCAAGGATTAGGACTAGTTGAAAAAATCAAAAAAGATTTAAGTTTATTAATCGCCAAAGAAGGTTTTAAAAATATTGAAGAAATAGTAGGAATTGATAGCAAATAATAAAAAAAAATAACTATAAATAAAAGTAAATATATTTTAACAAAAATTTATTCTTTACATTAAAAGATAAAGTTGTAGAATTGTCACTTAGGAATTTTTAAATCCGGATTTGTTGACAATTTTCAAAGAGTTTTAAATAACCATAAAAACACCTGAGTTGGTGGTTGGCAATTCTAATTATAAAGCTAAGTAATAAATGCTAGAATAAATGTTTAGGCAATGTTAAGCAACTGTTTAGAGTAAAGTTAACAATAACGGTTAACAACTAAGTTTCTAACAATTTAAATAACAATCGTTTAAACAATACCATTTCAACTAATAAATGAACCATTTAAGTATTTATAAATTAAGCTTTATCTTTTTTCAGTCGTGCTAAGGACCGTTAGCGCGACCAGAAGAAAAACTTCGTTGCCTAAAGGCACGACTTTTAAAAATATCTTGCTTAATTTATCATTTATTAAATTGAAATGGTATAAGATAATTTTATGAAAAGAAGAGTTAAGAAATATAAAAACTCAATAAAGAAAGGTTTGACACCCAGCAACAAAATTAAAACTTGTAAAATAACTACACGCCCAAGGATTCAGACGTGTAGTTACTTAGAATTAAACGAAGATAGATTTAACATCAGCTTCATCGTCAGAATAATCTTCAACTTCTTCATTATCTTGATCTTCGCTAGGTTTATTTAAATTTAACAAGGTAATTAAATTCAGATGCTCATCGGCATTAAAAGCATCGCAGAGCATTTTATTGGCCTGCAAGAAACTTTCCATTTTGCGATTGATAACATCAACTTCTTGATCACTTTTAACTTCGTATAAAGCTTGGCAAATTCTGCTATTAGCAATGATATCACCATTTTGATCAGTAATTTGAGCTCTAAAATTTTCCATATCTTGATGCGAAATTTGTGGATTTTGTTCAAATCCATAACCAAGGAAATTATAAATATACTCTCTTTCTTCTTGATCTTGAGCAACAAAGACAAGATCTTTAGCGCTAAAAATATTGTCTTTTTCTTGATATTCAAAAGCAATTGCAAAGTCATATTTTATGAGTTCAGCAAGTAAATTATAAGCTTTATCTTGATGAATTTGTTCAATAATAACCATATTTAACAACTCAAGATTTGCAACCAGATCAAAGACCTTCTTTACGGCTTTATTAGTTTCATTAATATCTTTAGTTCCAAGAATGTTAGCGGTATTGCCATGAGGTATAGTGAAAGACCCTTCAAAACCACGTGACTGAGCTTCTGCAGCTTGAGAAAATTGCCATTCATTTCTTCTGCCGTTGGTTACAAATTGGGCAATAGTTTGAACTGTTTTTTCAGTATAGCCATTTCTAAAAACAAATTTAAGCTGATTTCTTTCTTGTTGAGAAGTTGGATTACTTGTTGTTTCAACTTTAATATCTGGATTAAGAACGATAAAGTTTAACAAGTTTTTAAATACCGGTTCAGCTAAAGCTTTTTCAATTTCTGAAACATTTTTTAGATAAAACTCATACATTGCTTTAACACCAGAATTATCTTGATCTTGGTAAGAATTTTCTATATCAAATTTGCTGTTAACTGATGATGGAGATGTTAATGTTAATGAATCAGTTAATTCATGCTCAAAGATATCTTTATCAACAGCCTCATTTTCAACAATTATATCGTCAACTTCATCTTCTTCCTCGCTGAAATCTTGAATAATTTCATCTTCAGCTTCAGCTTCAGATTTATAAATCATTTCTTTTTCTTCAACAGCTTGATCACGAATTGCTAACAAGGTCTGGTTAAGCTCTTCACCTCTTCTAATTCCCAGATAATTTGCAACTGTTTCGTGACTAAATGAAATTGCAAAACCTTCATCGCTAATTTTTTTCTGCCAGTCTTTAAGTGTCGCAGAATCTTGTCCAAATTCTTTAGCAACTTGCTCGAAAGAGATTTTATTACCATCAAAAATTACCTCAACTTGATAATCATTTTGAGCATTTTGCTCAAGTCGAATATCAATATAAGGTGCTTGATAGAACTTTAATGTTTTTTCATCAAATTTTTTGATATTTTGCTCAATAAGTTGATCATATCTTGATTGATCAATATTATTTTCTATATCAAAAAAAACTCCTTTAGGTGATTGCGATTGATAGAAGTTAGCAACCTCATTATACTCCATTTCATTGGCATAGAACGCTTCAGAAAGACCATCTTCATTGTCAAGAAGGCCAACTCTGGTAAATTTCTCATATAATTCTTGATAGCAATTATGAAGATCTTCAAAAAATTCGCTATCATCTTCTTGGCAAATACTCGCTAATAATTTCATAGACGAGATAACTTCACTGAGATGTTTCTTATCAATAAAACTTACTATTGGTAGACCAAACTTAGCTTTAAGATTAATGCCAATTTTATTTGAATATAAATCAATAATTGCTAAGAAATTATTTTTAAATTCTTGATTGATCTGTGAAGCAAATTCTAATTGATCAAAATTATTTGCAATAATTGAGTCTACAAAAACTGTTGGCAATTTTGAAAAATCAGCATTTTGGTTTTTCTCTAGGGAATTTCTAATGTTTTTCAAATGCTCATTTAGATTGGTATGCGACACATACTCTTCTTCGCTAAAATCATCAAACTCATCTTCTTCATGAAGCTCTTCAGAATCATGGCTATGTTGAGATGAATTATTTAAGATATCTTCATTAATTTGCTCTTCTAAATCTGAAAATACTCCGCTATTTTGATTTTCAGTATATTTTCCACAAAATTCTTTATAATTTCTAACTAACTCATTATTTAAATCATTTGAATCTTCGATTGCAAAAAGACATTTTTCAACGAAAGAATCATAATTTCTTGCAAAGGCTTCGTAAAATGAGCAATAAATGTCAAATACCTGATCATACAAACCAAGATTTTTATTTTGTAAAGCTAGCTGAGCAACAAACTTAATACTAGCCAAGACGATTTGGAATTTGTCTTTAGTTTTATCAACATTAGCCAAATTAATAAAATTCGAATCATCATTCTTTTCAACATCAACACCAATGCAATACAAATATGATTTAACAACCTCTAACCACTTTTCACAATATTGGGCATCATTAACTAATTGCAATGCAGTTGCCAATGAGTATGAATAATTTGAATTTTGAGATATTTGCGAATCATTTTTTAATTTCAAATTAACAAAATTATTAATTAAATAACATTCATAATTTTCATTACTTTTAAGCAAGTCCTCAGAAAGTTTATCTGAATTTATTAATTTATTGTAAGACTTAACAATGCCATTTTTTATTGTTAAAAATTCTAGAAAGTTTTGTTGATTACTCATATTTTTTTAATTTTAAGTTAAGTTAAGTAGTAATTTTAATAATTTGCTAATATACGTCATATGAATTTGTCCCACCATGATAATAGCGATTTCGACAGATATTACATTTTGACATTCTGGCAATAAAAAGTTCGATTGCTCTTGGTTCCTTTAAACAGATGAACCAACCAATGCCATGAATTGTAGGCATTAAAACCAATAAATAAAAAAAATTGCTTGTTATAACAAAAGCTAACAACGAAACAATACCATTGAGAGCTGCAAAAGTATAGCTCACACCTAAAAGTAAAGGTGGTCTGGTAAGACCTAAGAATAACGGGTTTGTTCCAACGCTTCCTGACGCCATATTTTTTGCTTGAGAATAATTATGTTAAGTTCAAATTTAAATTATTTTTTATATAATTTTAAGATCAGTAAAAAAACTATAAACAAATTTGTCAAGAATAATTTAAAAAAAAATTAAAAAAAATAAATTATGTTTTTTTTAAAAAATTTTTCTTTAATTTAAAAAAAAATT
>JBJTWJ010000044.1:0-7478 GCA_046081665.1 Alphaproteobacteria bacterium
AAAATAAAAAATATTATAAGTAGCAATTGTAAAAAATTCAAAAAAAAAATAAATAGTTATTTTAATAAAAAAAATTTTAAATGACCGAAAAAACCCTTTCAATACTTGGTGTTATAAAAAAGAAACTTGATAATCTTGATCGTAATGCAAAAACCAATTCTGCAGTTGATTTGTCAAACGAGTTCGACTATGTCATTTCGGCCAAAAAAAGTTCTGATACAACATCAAGCTCTGATATAAATTCATCAAAAAAAGATCAAGATCAACAATCAAATGATAAAAATAAAATTTACGAATATAATTTGGGAGATTTAGAGCCAAAAGTTCAAGAAGCAAATCAAAACTCCAATAATAATCAAGATAGCAATCAAGAATCTAAAAAACCTGAAAACTCAGCAAATTCAGTTACTAACCAAGCTGAAGGTGATAAGACTAAAGATCATAATCTTGACATTGCCTTAACAAATTTTGATGAAGAATTAGAATCAATTATTGAAGAGTATGAAGATGAATTAAGTGATGCAGATTTGGATGGCGGAAGTGCAATGAATTCGATTTTTAACATAACATTAAGACAAATTCCTAAGCAAGATGATCAAGACTCAAATTTTGCCGATAGTAATCATGGTCTTGATGGAGATTTTAATGCCGATAATTCTGAAAATAAACTTGATGAATTTGGTAATAATGACTTTAGTTTAAATAGCAATTCTAGCTCTTCAGCCAATAATGAATTTAATTTTAATAGTGATTTAAATGAAGCTGAGCATAAACTTTTTGGTGATTCAACTAATTTTGATTTTGCTAAAAAAACTGAAAATGAAAATAATTCTCCACCGTCCTTAGATCAATCATTTGAAGCTAATCAGGATTTTCAGTTGAATAATAATTCAGAAATTATTGCTGATCCAAACATAGAGCCAACTAAAACTCAAGATTCTGATCCGCTTGCTAATATGACTTTTGAAATTGATCACAATAACCAAAATTTAGCTTCTGTTAATTCAACATTGCAAACAAATAATGAAATTGATCATGGCAATGAGCTTGATTTTAATTTAAATATAAGCCATGATAATCATCTGGATTTCAGTATTGCTAATCCCAATAATCACCAAGATAATCATGAGTCTAAACAAGTTATGGAAAATAAAGAATTTAAACAAGAACTGCAAAATAAATCTGAAGAGTTTAATCTTGAAAATAATGATCAAAATAGTCTAATTGATGAAAATACTTTGAAAAAACAACAGATAATTAGCGATTTTGAAAATGACATTGCTCCACAAATTTCTAATAAACAAGATGCTGATTTTAATTTAAATCAGAATCCAAATAACAACTCAAATCGAATGCTTTCAGCTTTAAAAGGAAGTTCAAATAACACCAGTAATATTACATTGGTTCAGCAAGGCCAGCTTTTGGTTTCAGATGTTGATAATTCAAATAATACTAAAAATAATTTTGATTTTGAATTAAGCGATCATGAAATAGCTGATTTAAAAATTTTTGGCAATAATCAAAATTCGTTTGTTGAAAAAAATATTGATCATCAATTAACTTTTGATGTATCAAATTCATTACCTTCAATTAATTCAGCTAATTCAGCTCATGATGATTTTCATAATTTCAATCAAGACAATAATCAATTTGGTCATTCAGTAAATCAACAATCGTTAAAAGATAATAATGATCATTTTAAAAATTCCTTAGCTAATAATAATTTTCATAACCCTGCCAAACAAATTGAAGAAAATAATCAGCATTTAGAAGAAAATATTCAACATCCGCAATACCCTTCTAAACAAATTGAAGAAAATAATCAGCATTTAGAAGAAAATATTCAACATCCGCAATTAGACAATTTCATTTATGATTTACATCATCATCCTGAAGATTTTAATCATTCAATAGCTTCAGATAATTCAGCTATAAATGCCAATATCGATCCTGTAAATAATCCGCCAAAAAATAATTTTTCAAATATTATTGAACCACATGTTGAAGATCAGGATGAAAATGTTAATCAAGATATCCTTCAAAATTCTCTGACAGATTATCAACCGCAAGTTTCTAAACCTTTACTTAATGAAGATGTTATCGTTCAATCTGCAACCTCAGTTCAGCAATTAATCAATGCCAAAACTTTGATGTCTGGAATTAATAATTTTATGCAATCACCTTATCCGTTAGAAATTGCTATTCAGTTGATGGAGCCCAAGCTTGAGCAATGGTTAAATGAAAATTTAAGTCAAATTGTTGAGAAAGTTGTTAGAGATGAAATTAAGAGAATAATGCCCAAATAGTTAAATGTAAAAATATTTTATAATTTTTATAAGTTTTTTAATTGGCTTTGAAGAGGTTTAACGAGATTCTAATTTTATCTATTGCTTCTAAAATATTTTCTTTAGTGCTAATTAGCGGTGGAAGAATTCTAATAACATTATCAGAAGCAGGAACTGTTAAGAATTTTTGAGCAATAAATGCTTTAACAATCAAAGCATGTTCAATCTTGTCATTAATCTTAATTCCCAGCATATATCCCAAACCTCTGATTTCAGTGATTATATCGGGAAATTCTTCTTTAATTTTTTTAAGTTCATTGATAAAAAATTGACCATTATTTTTTACCTGTTCCAAAAAACCCTCGCTAGTTATTTGCTCTAAAACACTATTAGCAACAGCCATAGCCAAGGGATTACCACCATAAGTTGTTCCATGAACACCATAAGTCATAGCCTGACCAAATTCTTTTTTGGCCAAACATGCACCAAGTGGAAAACCTCCTGCAATTCCTTTAGCGGTTGAAATAATATCTGGTTCAACTTCATAATATTCGTAAGCATATAAATAGCCAGTTCTGCCATTGCCACATTGCACCTCATCAAATGCTAGAATTAGTTGATTATCATCACATAATTTTCTTAAATCATGAATGAATTTTTTATCTGCAACCTTGATGCCTTCTTCACCTTGGATTGGCTCAATAAGAATACCAGCAGTTTGAGAATTTAGAGCATTTTTAACTGCTTCAATATTGCCAAATTCAACATTATCAAATCCTGTAAGAGCAGGTTCAAAACCTTCGAGATATTTTTGTTTTGCAGAAGCAGAAATTGTCGCAATTGTTCTGCCATGAAATGCTCCCTTAAAAGTTATGATTCGATGTTTTGCGATCTGTTTAGTATAAAAATGTCGACGTATCATTTTAATAACGCATTCAACTGCTTCTGCTCCGGAATTGCAAAAGAAAACATAATCAAAAATCCTGCTTGCTTCAATTAATTTTTCTGCATAATTATTTAATTCTTTATTGCTAAAAATATTCGAAACATGCCATAATTTTTTTGCTTGATTAGAGATTGCTTCAACCATTTTAGGATGACAATGCCCTAATGAATTTACGGCAATACCTGATGTAAAATCTAAATATTTTTCAAACTTATCATCAAAAAGATAAACCCCAGACCCTTGAACAAAGTTTAAGTCAAATCTTTTATGAACTGGTAGGAGTTTATTAGAAGTTATCATTGTCAAAAAAAAATTTTACTTTAAATTAAATTGCAAATTAGCAATTTTTTACTAAGCTAAAAAAATCTTTAAAATTAAATATTAAAAATATTATTTATTGTTAGCTATTTATATTTAAAATAATTATAAATTATAAACTTAAAAATTATTTAAAATTTTACTTAGTTCTTACCTAGTTATTTTGGTGATATATCTTCAGTAAAGCTTAAGTGTTAAAGCCTTTTTAATTTTATTCAACAAATTTCAATAATAAAGTTTTTTTTTGTGATACTAGACTCTTTTGAAACCAAAGAAAAAATTCTTTTAACATTCCTTAAAATTGCTGAAATTGAAGGCTGGAACGACCATGCCTTGCATTTAACTTTTCAAGAATTGCATATTGATGAAAAATATCTTTCCTTAATTTTTGAAGACAACATCTTATCACTTAATCAATTTCATAGCGAATATTTTAACAAAAAATTTATTGAGCATATTGCCAATAATATTGCCAATAACAATGATTTTAAAGCCAAAAAACTTTCTGAAAAAATTAAAATTCTTACTTTTGAAAGATTTGCTATTGAAAAAAATTATCAACAAGCCCTGCAAAGATTATTAAACTTTTATATTAATCCCAAAAATATTTCTAAATATCATTTAGGCTCTAAACCAGTTCTAATTGGCTTGAATAGCGCTTTTAAAATTAGTGATTTGATTTGGAAACTTGCCGATGATCAAGCTACTGATTTTAATTATTACACCAAAAGATTAATTCTCGCAAAAATTTTAATGCGTATTTTTTTGGTGTTTATCAAAGATGATGAAAATCTTGTTAAAACCAACAATATCATTGATTTAGAATTAAAAAAAGTTTTATCTTTTACTAAATTAAAATATCAAATTCTTAGTGGTTTTGATAATCTTGAAGAAAAAATTGATTATTATCTTCACAATGAGAAGGGTCAACTAAAAAACCCCAAAGAAATTTTTAAATCCTTACCTTTCATTCGTTTATTAAAATTTTAAAAAAATATGTCAGCCTTTAATTTTGTAGATTTAACATTTTTATTTTTTACATTTATTTTTGTAGTTACGGCTTTATTTCGTGGATTAATTAAGGAAGTCTTCGCCTTTGCAAATTGGATTATATCATTCATCTTATCATATCTTTTAGCACCATATTTCAGTGAATTTATGAAAAGCTATATTACAACCAAAATTATTGCTGATTTATCAGCTCGTGGATTAATTTTTTTAGTGGTGTTTATTACTATTGCCTTATCAACATCGGGCTTGGTTAAGTCTTTACGTGAAGCTACTCCAAAAACAATTGATCGAGCTTTAGGAACAGTTTTTGCGGTGTTTAAAACTCTAATTATTTTTGGTTGTGTTTACTCAATTTATGCTAACATGTATGGTTTCTTGTTGGGTAATAAACTTAATTCCAAAGAAAATATTGAACATCCCAAATTTTTTTTAGAAGCAAAATCATTTAAATTAATGCAGAGTTGGGGAGGTTTTGTTGACCCAGCAGTTAAATTATTTTTTGATGCAATTGCCAAAAATATGGAATACGCCATAATTAAATCTATGAGTTTTGAAGATAAAATAAATCAAGCAATCCAAGATAAATCCATTGATCCTGATAAACTTGATGATGTAATGAAACAAGTTGGGGATTCTGAAGATGTTTCAAAATTAAAAGAGCAAATTGAATCTGGTTATGAACCCAAAGACATTGATAAAATTAATAGTCTAATTAACAATATTGATAAAAAATAATCACTTGCAAAAATTTTTTTTTCACTCATTCTAGATGATATAAATTGCCACTAAAAATTGCCACAATGAAATTTGTATTTTTAAAAAAACTTGTCGCAAATTTTTAAAATTTTATAAAATTAAAACTAATCAATATGTTTCGATTAACAGGAAAAAATGCTTTGATTACCGGAGCAACTGGGGGAATTGGCAGAGCAATAGCTTTAAACCTCGCTAAACAAGGTGCACAAATTATTATATCGGCAACTAAAGAAGAAAAACTTCAAGAATTAGCCAAAGAAATTCAAGAAAAAACTCAGCGTGAAGTTAAATTTATTGCTTGCGATCTTGCAGATAGCAATGCGGTGGATGCTTTATTTGATAAAGCTGAAGAACTGGTTTCGCAAATTGATATAATGGTTTGCAATGCTGGAATCACCAAAGACAATTTAATTTTACGGATGAAGAATGAAGATTTCCAACATGTTATCGATGTTAATTTAAAATCAACTTTCATTCTCAATCGTAATGCTATCAAAAAAATGATGAAAAGAAAATATGGCAGAATAATCAATATTTCTTCAGTGGTTGCAAGCACTGGCAATCCAGGGCAATCAAATTATGTGGCATCAAAAGCAGGGATGATTGGCATGTCTAAATCCATGGCCCAAGAAGTTGCTAGTCGAGGAATTACCATAAATTGCATAGCCCCAGGTTTTATCACCAGCCCAATGACCGATATTCTTACCGAACATCAAAAATCATTAATTCTTAACAAAATTCCGGCATCTCGGATGGGTAATGCTGATGAAATTGCTTATGCTGTAGCATTTTTAGCCAGTGATGAAGCAGGTTACATCACCGGTAACACTTTACATGTCAATGGTGGCATGTTTATGAATTAAAAAATAACTTTAAAAAAATCACTAAAAGTTTTTTACTAATCCGCTAATTACTCAAAATTTTTTAAAAATTTTATTTAACCATTGAATTATTCAAATAAATTCTTAAATACTAATTTAATTATAAAATCTTAATAATAGTTAGAACCTGTTAAATAATAAAATATATGACAAACATTCATAAAACTAAAGTTGCAATCATTGGTTCAGGCCCAGCTGGTTATAGCTGTGCAATTTATTGTGCGCGAGCCAACCTTCAGCCAATCATGATCAATGGTAATCAACCAGGGGGGCAATTAACCATTACTACTGAAGTTGAAAATTATCCGGGATTTGCCCAAGCTATTCAAGGTCCGTGGTTAATGGAGCAGATGCAACAACAAGCTGAACATGTTGGAACTAAAATTATTTATGATCATATTGCCCAAGTTGATTTTTCAACAAAACCATTCAAATTAATTGGCGAATCAAAAGATCAATATCACGCTGACGCAGTGGTGATTTGCACAGGTGCACAGGCTCGTTGGTTAGGTTTAGAGAGTGAAAAAAAATTCCAAGGTTATGGAGTTTCAGGTTGTGCAACTTGCGATGGTTTTTTCTTCAAAAATAAAGAAGTTATGGTGGTTGGAGGAGGTAATAGTGCTATCGAAGAAGCTTTGTATTTAACTAATCACGCTAGTAAAGTTTATGTAATTCATCGCCGTGATAAATTTCGTGGAGAAAAAATTTTGCAAGATCGTTTATTTAGCAATCCTAAAATTTCAGTGATTTGGAATAGCGAATTGCATGAAGTGATTGGTAATGACAACCCTAAAATCGTTACTTCAGCTCGCCTCAAAAACACTGTTGATGGCAAAATTACCGAAATGAAAATTGATGGAATTTTTATTGCTATTGGTCACAAACCAAATTCCGATATTTTTAAAAATACTGGTCTTGAAATTGATAATGAAGGTTATTTAATTACTAAACCAAACTCAACAGCAACCAATATTGCAGGGGTTTATGCAGCTGGTGATATTCAAGATAAAATTTATCGCCAAGCTATCACCGCTGCTGGCACTGGGTGCATGGCTGCCCTTGAAATCGAAAAATTTCTTGCTGGCAATCACTAAAAAAATAAATTAAATTTTTAAAATTTATTTTTAAATTATTTTCAAAATTTAGCTTGTTTGTTTATTTTTACAAATTTACAATTCTACTCACACACCGCAAATCACAATTTCCCAAATATCGAAGGGTTTATCGAAAAGGGTTTTATCGAAGGGTAAATAAGCCTAAAGGCATCCCCTAAGGCATCCC
>JBJTWJ010000045.1:0-28717 GCA_046081665.1 Alphaproteobacteria bacterium
TTCAAGAAGAATTTTCAAACTAAATGGTAGTTTCGAAATATCGAGATTTAATTTTTTACAATGCTCAATAATTGAAAAATATTGATAATTATTTTTTTCTGTTGAAAGCTGTGATTTTTCAATAAATTTTGTCATAAATTATTATAACTTTTAAGATTTACTATTGCTTATTTTTTTAAGCTGAAGTTGAATGAATTGTCCAATTTGGATTTAAAATTGTTAAATCTTTTTTGAAAGTCCAAATATCAGTAATTTCATTAATCTCATCTTTTTTACCAACAACTATTTTTTCATCTTTGTCAGAAATATAATTAATTTGTTTTGAAATGAACTTAACAACAATTGAAGCATTATTTTCAAGAGTCATGGCTGAAATAATTTGCGTATTTTCAATAGCAATCAGATTGGTTACAAGCTTTTGTTGATCAACATTTCTTTGAATAATTGCTTTGTCAAAACCCTGAAATATTTTTTCAGCTAAAAGCATTTTTAAAGTTTCGCTATCGCCATTAGCAAAGGCTTTTAAAACCATCTCAAAAGCTGATTTTGCTCCAGCAATAAAAAAATCATAGGTAATATTGCATTTGCTGAAAATTTCTTCGAGATTTTGTTTGGTAGCTTGATCAATATTTTCCAGACCAGCAATAGTAGAGCTTTGCCCAACCAATTTAGGGAATTTATTTGCCGAAGGATTATTGTTAGGATCACCATTATTGGCATTTTTAGAGGCGGTGTTATTAACATTTTTCATCAACTCCTCTTGCATGCGACGCATCAGAGAAACTTTTTCTTCAATATTTTTCTTTTCCTCTTCATCCATCTTGCCGAGCTGTTTATTAAGTTTATAAAATATCACAAAAGCAATTATGGCGAAAATTAGAATATCCATGAATTATATAAATTTAAATAACTACCAATAATTAATCGTTAACTCCAATAATTTTTAAAATTTTGCTTTTAAAAATATTGTCTTTGTTATTGATTACAAAAAAATGGGGCAAGCGACGGGATTTGAACCCGCGACCCCCAGAGCCACAACCTGGTGCTCTAACCAACTGAGCTACGCCTGCCATAAATTTAAATAAAATTTAAATTTTTTTTTATTTTAAATAAAAAAATAAACTATTCAACAATTTATTATAAACTATTTTCAACTCTTGACTTACAATTTACAATAATCTTTTGAAAATTTAATCAATGACCATAAAGCTAAGAACAAAGAAAACTAAATAAAATTTCAACTTATCCTTAACTCATCTCAAGCATTTTACGCAAAGGCAATTCAGCTTTAACTCGCAGATGTTCTGCGAGCTCTAACTCACCACCTGAAAAATTTATTAAAAGTGGATCAAAAGAATTTTTTTGATTATTATTCAATTTATTAACTTGATTAAACATCACGAGATAAAGTTTTTCTAAAGTATTCAATGCCATGTAGGGGCACGTGTTGCATAAAGTGCAACCTGCTTGATTGATGAAAGGGCAATCGATAAATTGAGCCAAAGGGTTAATTTTTTTCATTTGGTGAATGATGTGTGGCTCAGTTAAAACAATAAATTTCTGGGCAATAAATTTCTGGGCAATAAATTTTGGTGATTTTGTTTTAGTTAGATTTTCTTTGAAATTATCACTCAAATTAGCTTGATTTTTCAATTGATGATCAAACTGTTCTTGGCCATGCTCTTGCCCTTGCTCATGTTCTTTACTTAACTCATTACTTTTAATTTTAACAAAATTTAACAGTGATGAAGTTGAGCCAATATGATCTGCATATTTTAACAATTCTTGCGGACATTCAGGATGAGCTATAACATAAGCATCATTATTATTGGCAATCAATTTTACCAACTCTTTTTCACTAAATTGCTCATGGACTATACAACTGCCATGCCACAAAATCATCTCGCGTTTAGCTTGCTTAGCAATATATCTTCCTAAATGTTGATCAGGAGCAAAAATAATTCTTTGATTTAAAGGAATTTGTTCAACAATTTTTTGAGCATTAGTTGAAGTAACAATAATATCCGATAAGGCCTTGATTTGAGCAGAACAATTGATATAACTTATAACAAGAGCATCAGGATATTTAGCTTTAAATTTTGCAAAATCCTCTGGCTGACAAGAATCTTCCAAACTGCATCCTGCTTTCATATCAGGAATTAACACAGTTTTTTGAGGTGATAAAATTTTGGCAACTTCGGCCATGAATTTTACACCACAAAAAACTATAGTATCGGCATTAGTATTGCTAGCTTTTCTTGATAAATCTAGCGAATCACCAACAAAATCGGCAATATCCTGAATTTCGGGATCCTGATAATAATGAGCGAGAATTACCGCGTTAAGTTGTTTTTTTAATTTTAAAATTTCCTGTTCAAGATTTTGTGGAAATTGCATAATTTTTAAAATTTTTTTAACTTTAAACCAATGATTTCTTCAACCTCATCATAGGTTTTAGAAGCTATAGTTTGAGCATATTGTTGTCCGTCTTCCAGACAATTTTTTAACTGCTCATTTAAAAAACTTTGATCTTGAATTAATTCTTTAATTTTTTTTGAAATTGGTTCGATAATAGTAACCACGAGATCAGCCAGATCAGTTTTAAATTTGCCATAACCCAAATTAGCATATTGCGTAGCAATTTCTTGAGGATTTTTTTCACTAAAACTAGCAAAAATATTTAACAAATTAAAAATTTCTAACCTTGATTCATCATAACTAATTATTGAATTTGAATCAGTTTTAGCTTTTTTAATTTTCTTAACAATTTCATCAGCATTATCAGATAAATTAATTCGTGAAATTTCACTTGGATCAGATTTGCTCATTTTTTTTGACCCATCTTGCAATGACATAATTCGTTTATTTTGCCTGATAATCAAGGGTTCAGGCAATTTAAAATATTGGCAATTAAAATGATTATTAAAAGCCAATGCTAAATCACGAGTAAGTTCAATATGCTGTTTTTGATCATCACCAACTGGCACAAAATCAGTATCATAAAGCAAAATATCCGATGCCATCAGCACTGGGTAAGAATACAATCCCAGATGAGCATTCTTATTTTCTAAATCAAAACTGTGCTCGTGACTTGTAGTCAATTGCGAATTATTGGAAACTTTATCTTTAAACTGAGTCATCCGATTAAGCCAACCCAGTGGCGTAATTGTTGCCAAAACCCAAGCCAGTTGGGTGTGAGCACTGATTTGACTTTGCAAAAAAATCTTCGATTTTTTTAAATCCAATCCACAAGCAAGATAAGTTGCAAGAGTTTGAATAACATTAGCTCTCAAGACTTGCGGATCTTGGCGAAGAGTAATGGCGTGCAAGTCCATAATGCCAAATAAACATTGATATTGTTCTTGCAGATCAAGCCAATTTTTAATAGCTCCAAGATAATTACCTAGGTGTAAATTGCCAGTTGGCTGAACACCTGAGAAAACTTTTTTAAAAATTTTTTCCACAAAATAAATTTTAAAGTTGCAAAAGATTTAGGTTATTTTAGAATATAAATATTGTAAGGCAAGCGGATGGTCGCTAATTTTAATTAAGTTTTACTTAATTTGAAAATTAGAGGAAAGTCCGGACTCCTTAAAAGATGATACCAGCTAACGGCTGGCGGGGTTTATGATTAACTATAAATTACTCATAAATTTTAGGGAAAGTGTCACAGAGAATATACTACCTTAAGCCTGATTACCAATGCTTTGGCATTGACATTTTGGCTGAGCAAAATTTTATTTTAAGGTGAGAGTGAAAATACAGGGCTAAGAATCTGTACGCTTGCGTGGTAACACGCATTTGGAAAAACCCTATCAGGAGCAAGATCAAATAGAAATGGTTGAGTTGTTTTTTTACAAACTCAGATGCCTTTTACATCACCATTTGGGTAGATTGCTTGAGGTTGTTAGCAATAACAATCCTAGATGAATGACTGTCACTTGAGAAATCAAGCACAGAATCCGGCTTATAACTTGCTTTACAAAAAAAATTAAAAATAACCAAATCCAGATAATTCAGACATACTTGTTTACCAATGCTTTCAACCAATCAGATTCGCCAAAGTTTTCTTGATTATTTTGCCAAAAATGATCATCAAATTATCAACTCTAGTTCATTGATTCCTCATAACGATCCAAGCTTAATGTTTTGCAACGCTGGAATGAATCAATTTAAAAATTATTTTACCGGCATTGAAATTCCCAAACATAAGAGAGTGGCAACTGCCCAAAAATGTGTGCGCGCTGGTGGCAAACATAATGATTTAGACAATGTTGGCTACACTGCTCGCCATCACACTTTTTTTGAAATGTTGGGCAATTTTTCCTTTGGCGATTATTTTAAAGAACAGGCAATTTTTTATGCTTATGATTTTTTAACCAAAGAACTTGCAATAAACCCCAGCAAGCTTCTGGTTACAATTTATCACGATGATTTAGAGGCAAAAAAATTATGGCAAAAAATTAGTGGTTTTAGCGATGACAAAATTATTACTATTGCCAGTGATGATAATTTTTGGTCAATGGGTGATGTTGGACCATGCGGACCTTGCTCTGAAATTTTTTACGATCATGGCGATAAAATTTTTGGTGGACCTCCCGGATCGAAAGATCAAGATGGTGATCGTTTTGTTGAAATCTGGAATTTAGTTTTTATGCAATTTGAAAAAACTAAAGATGGTCAAAAAATAAACTTACCTAAACCATGTATCGACACTGGCATGGGCTTAGAGCGAATTGCCTCAGTTATCCAAGGCAAACATGATAATTTTGAAATTGATCTCTTCGCAAATTTAATCAAAGATATTGAAAAAAAACTATAATAGTTAACTGTCAGGATTTTTTATATTTGTTGTTAGTAGCTAACTATTTTTGATAAAATTATTTGATTACCAACATTATCAATTATACCATTTCAACTTAATAAATGATAAATTAAGCAAGATATTTTTAAAAGTCGCACCTAACGCAACGACAGATTTTTTCTGTCTGGTCGCACCTAACGCAACGACAAAAAGCATGTCGCTTGCGTTAGCACGACTGAAAAAAAGATAAAGCTTAATTTATAAATACCTAAATGGTTCATTTATTATTTGAAATGGTATTACTAATAAAATAATTACTAGGGATTGGTTTTTCATAGCCTGGGATGTTGTAAGGAAAATTATATTCTAAATCAATTGCTTGCGAATTATCATATTCCCAAGCTTGCCATTGATATTTTTTAGTGATCAATAAATTATCTTGTGGTAAAATTTTTGAAGCATTGAGCAATCCTGCAACATATGAATTTGAATTATACCCTGCACTCTCAGCTTGCGGGAAAATTTGATAAGCTAAATTATCACGATAATTTTTATCTAGTTGATCAAGTAAATCAACAAACTTCTCTTCATCGCTAACCTTAACCAAATAAGGTGATTTATAGTTTTTAATTGATAAATCAATATCGCGTTGACGATTATTTTCACTTACTAAATTCGTTAAATTTTGATCGGTTAGATTAGTAAAAATACTCAAAAAATTATTATCTGGTCCAGCACCCCAAGTTTTCATCCATAATCCTGCTTGATTATCATAAACATAGCCTTTTTTATTAACATATTTTGCTTGCTCTAAAGATTCAGGAACATGAATTATCGTTAGATGATTATTATTGCCAAAAACTTCATGACCCATGATTTGTAAAGCATTTTCTTTGGCAACATTTTTAGCAATTGTTGAGGAGAAATTTATATTTCTGGATAATTTATCATCATCTTCTTGAAAAAAATTATTTAAAACAATGGCATTGATTGCTCCCGAAAATTCGGGAACTAATGAAGCTAATTCTTTGTTAACTAAATTATTCTTAACCATTGTCTGATATTGTTCGCCAATTAATTCCCCAAGAATTGCCGAAGATCCCAAGGTATAACAATTTGCCTTCAACAATATTGCTGACAAACATCCTAGCGATCCATGAAGCATCAATTGCTCAAATCTTGAAATTGAATTTGTAACAAGAGGGGTGCCATCGAGATTGGTAAGATATTGTGAATTTGAATCACGAAGTGGACTTAGTTTTTGATGATAGGCTTGACCAATCTCATTAGCACCAACTTTTGCTAAACCTAAAATTACTGAATTTTTTAATTGTTGTGTGCGATTATTCACTAAATTTTTGGGATCAATTATCCCTTGAGCTAACAGAGCTGATGATCCTTCTATTCCAGCTTGAATAAATAAGTTTTTTAAATTATCTATTGAATTATTTACAACAACAATTGGTTGATAAAAACTTGAAAGAGTTCCAGAAATTCCTGCTGTCAAGGTTGATATGGCAAGATTTTTAAGAGATTGAGATTGGGTTAAATCATCGGCAATTAATGTTAATCGAGCTTGGTTATTAATTGCCGATACTGAAGCTGAAGAAGCCAAACCTGCCACTAAAGCAATAAATGCATTATTTAAGCCGTGAATTAAAGCTTGCGAGATTGCTACTTTCGTTAAACCAACTTGAGATACCGAAAGTAAAGTTGATTGCATAATTGAAGCATTTAAAGTATTGGACAAAACAGATCCAGAAGCAATTGCAGTATTGCCAAGAGCTGAAGAGCTGAGGGTAACTGCAGAACTTAAAGAAGTTGAAGATGAGGTTGATAAGGTCATTGTTAATGAAGTATTGGCAGAAGATGCTGAAGCAAATGCTGAAGATGATGCTGATGCAGATGAAGAAGTAACGCTAGGAGCACTTAAAAGTTCAAAACCACTTAAAACAGAAGAAACAAGAGCTGAAGCAGTAATGGCTACAACTACAGTTCCAGACTTGGTAAGCCCTCGCGAGGTTTTATCATATTTATTTGTAATATTTTCTAAAAAATTATACTCAATATTTTTTTGATCTAATTGACTAAGATAAGACAGAGTAAAATTATTTTTTATTTTAAAATTCTCTTCATCTAAATTTTCTCCAGCTATAATTTTTGTAGTTAAATTTTCTTCATCTAAATTTTCTTTGGCAAAAGAGGCGAAAATTTTTCCACCTACGGCAATTTTTAAATTACTTGAAGATAAATTAATTTCACTATCAATAACATTGCCTGCTAAATATCCAGAAGCTGAGTTTTTAAAAAAATAATTACCATTTTCTTTAACATTATTTTGTGAAATATTATTTTCATAGACTGCGGAGATTGTTAAATTATTAGCAGGTTTAATCTCTAAAAAATTAACATTTTCTGATAAATTATTTTTGATATTTGGTGATTTTATTTGCTGAAGTGAATCACTAATTTTTGAACCTAAAATAGCGATATCATTCGCTGAAATTAAACTTAAATTTTTACCAAAATTTAATTCACTTTTAACAATTTTTTCATGATATGAATAATTACTTTTTGAATTTTTTTGGGTGTTAATACTACCAACAGAACCTCCAGCAACCGCTGATCCTAAAACAACTGACAATGAAACTGGAGCAAGCAATACAAGTGCTGCGGTCATTCCAGCTATCAATAAAGCATTTTCAGGACTAAAGGTAATTTTTCTGGTTGTTAACTTTGAAAATTTTTGCTCAATATCTTTGCCATTGATGACATTAAGATTAGCATTGTTACTAACAAATTCTTGTAAATATGTTGAAGAATTAGGATTAAGGTCAGTGAAATATCCGGTTTTAATCAAACCATCTTGGGCTACATTAATTTTACTGGCGATGATGTTAGTATTTGAGCCAGATAAAATTTTTAGATTACCCAAAACCTCAATTTGACTTGGAGAATTTACAATGCTTGAACTCGTAGCAAAATATTGTTTGATGATATTTGAGCTAGTTGATTTGTAATTGTCAATTTTTTCAGAATAATTTAATGCTGAAGTGATGTCGATTTGATTTTTTGCAATCATATTAAGATCTTGACCTGCAAGGATTTGTGAATTTTTAATTAAGATATTTCCTCGTTCATTTTCTAATAAATTTCCTTGAATAACATTATCAGGATTTATACCTTTGGCAAAAAAATTGATATCACCCTTGGCATCAATATTATTAACCAGATTAACGGTTGAAGAATTTGCTTGTGAAATTCTTTTACCTCCAAAATTATTTGCCAAATATTCCTTGTTAACGAGTTGCAAATTATCAAAAATAATATTTTGATCAGAATTAATTGAGATATCTTTTTGACTAGAAATTTTAGCAGATTGATTAACAAAATTTCCTTTGGCATTAATTTCAATATTTCCAGCAGAAATTGAAGCTATTTGCAATAATTCAGATTTAGTGTTAACTGATTTTGTTGATGAAAAATTATTGATGTAAGGATTATAACCATAAAATTGCCCAGAGCTTAAAAGTTTGTTATCATTCGTTAAAATTGATGCGGAATTAATTACATCCTGACTTGTTGATATTGCTAAATTTTCTTGAGCTTTTATATCAGAAAAATTAATCAGTGATCCGTTGTGAACTTTAATATTCATAGATTCTGAGGATTCTATTCTTGCAAAATTTTCATTAACAATTTTTTCAGAAGCTTCAAGGTTAAGATTTTTGCCATTGATTAACCCTTGATTAATTATTTGTGAGTTGTTGCTAATCAAATCAAGATTATCTTTGGCAATGATTGCTGATTTTGAAAGTAAATTATTTTGAATATTTTTCTTAGTTATTTGACTTAAATAAAGCTTTGGAACTATGTAATTATTGCCCTGAATTGATTCTTTTTCAAACCATAGCATATCGCTTTTAACCTGCTTGCTTTGCTCCTTCGATAAAGATTCATTTAACGTTAAATTTAGAAGATCTTTTTGCGAAATGGCATTATCAATAAGAGTTCTGATAACTTCATTATTATTTTTAAAATCACTGGGTCGTAATTGATCGTAATTAATTTCTCTTAATTTATCACTAATAATTTTATTTTGAAAAAACTGATCACCGATAAAGCGAAGATTTTTTAACTCAAATTCTTTTTGAATTTCATTTAAATCAAGGCCAATTTTTTGATAAAAATATTGTGAAGCAAAATAGTTATTTTGATCAATAAATTTAAGCCTAGTTTCAATAAGAGGTTTATGGGGATTATTATTAATTTTAAAAAAACTATCATTGTAATCATATTTTAAATATGATGCCAAATCAAAACTAATTGCAGTTGATTGCGATAAATCTGCTAGATCAAGATTATTAACTAGATTAATGTTTTTAGAAGCAATTATTGGGGTTGATGAGAATTGTTGAAAATTTGAATTATTAATATTTTTATCAGCATTTATTTTAATTGATCCATTGGCTTTTATGAGCGCAGGAAAACTTTGAGCAAAATTATTATAATCTTGATAAGAACCTGTATGACTGCCATTTCCGGGGTTATAGCTAATAAAAGTGTTATTAGCTAATGAATAAATAATTGTATGATCATCGCTTCCACTAAAGACTGCTCTTAAAGCGTATAAACCTTGATCTGAAATTGTTAAATTATTAAAATTTTTGGCAGTGATTAAAATATTATTATTCGAATAAATATTTGATGCTCGGTTTGTAAAATCATCACCATAAAATTCAAAATTATTATTGCTATGAATATAAGCTGGAGTTGAATCAGGATTTGTTAACTGCTTTGCATAATAGCCATAATACCACTCCTGACATTTATGGCCAAAACATCCAAAATTATTAAAATACCATGAATATTTGCCAAAATTTTCTGGATAGTCATTTGTATAATAAACTCCGATTGGACCTTTATTTAAGGGATCAAGCAAGGCATTAAAAGGACTAGTTTCTCTAACATTTTTAAAATCCGTTGCATAAATTTTAAGATAACCATTTTCAGCAATAACATTTGCCGAAATGTTCTCAAACAAATTAACTTTGCTAATTGGTAAATTTTCACCACCATCTAAATCAAAACCTTTAATCAAAATATTACCCTGCGAATAAATATCTGAATTAGCATGGTTTATAATATTTTTAGCAACATTAAAGGTGATATTTTCTTTACTGGCAATTGTTGAGGATTTAAGATTGTTTAAACTATCACTAATCTCAAAAATTATATTTTTATAACTTGATATTAAGCCAGAATTATCAAGGTTTTGAGCTTTAATAATAAGGTCTGAATTGGTGATCAGATCTAAAGAATTTTGCAATATTTTGCCGTTAATTGCTTGCAAGTAGTTGTCATTTTGTCGACCATTAATTTTTGAATCTTTGTTTAAAATAATATTACCTGACTCAACAGCGATATTAAAGCTTGATCCTGCATCAATTTGTCCATAATTTTCAAATAAATTTTCGGCTTTGATCTTTATTTCATTTTCGGCAATTATTTTATTTTGCTTATCAATTATTCCGTTAATCAAGGAATTATGAGAATTTAATGTTATTGAACCATTACTGATAATATCATTTTGAATTAGCAAATCTCGACCATTAATTTCAATATCTGCAGAGGTTTTTATTAACGAACTTATTTTTAAATCTTGATCATCATTTAAATTAATTTTTATTAATTTATTTGCCCGAATTGTTTCATCGCCAAAATTTATAACAAATTTATCGATATTGTTAAACAATTCATTAGCTTGATCAAGAGAGTTATGAATTAATGATTTAGAGCTTTGTTGAGAAATGTTATTATTTATTAAAAAATAGTAATCAATGTTGCTAAAAAAATTTTTATTTATCTCTTGTTGATTTATAATATTTTTAAAATTATTTAATTTATTGATATTAATACCGCTAGATAAATCATTAATTTGCCTCGATTTAAGATCTGTTATTTCAAGGCTATTTTCAGCATTAATCAAGCCATTGGCATTATTAAAATTTAGGGTATTAATTGCGAGATTATTTTTTGAATTTAAAAAACTCAAAATTAAATTATTATCTAAATTTATTGCTGAAATAATTAGCAAATTATCACTTAAAACTCGTTGTTTATTTAAAAAATTTAATGATGCTAATTTTAGAAAATTTTCATTTTCAAAAATTAGCGAAGATTTATCTAAAGCAGACAAATCTTGATTTAAACACTGCTTCACAGAGCAATTATCTTCATGAAAACCATTTGATATTGTCTGGTTATTAAGCAAATTATTATCATAAAATAAATCAACGATTTTATTGCCGTGAATGAAGCCATTATTTTCAATATTAACTCCCTGAGCAATTAAATTATTTTTAGCAATAATTTTGCCATCATTAATTAGATCTTTCGAAAAAATTTTAAGATCATTATTAGCCCAAATAATAGGCATTAAGCTCTCACTAAAATCTTTTTTATCATTATTACTAAATTGGTTAAAAGCAATAATTTCAAGATTTTGCGCACTATTTATTTGGGCATTATTTATTAAATTATTGGCGATAATTTTAATATCCCCATTTTCAAAAGTTTTAATATTTTCTTTCAATTCAACATTGCCATCAAAACTATTGATAACAATATCACCATCAATTGCTTTAAGATTATTAATCACCATATCACCATTACTAACAATTTTAATACCATTTTTTTGTGATAAAATATCACCAGCATAATTAACACCAAGACCTTTATTAGTTGCGATTATAAAAATTTTTCCACCTTGAATTTGCGTTAAATTTCCAGCATCAATAGAAAATTCCTTCGAAGTTTCATCTTTGGTAAACTCTACTTGGGTTAATTCTTTGTTGGTTAAAATATCGACATTATCAACAAATTTATTTTGGTAATATGAAAATGGTTTTTGACTGGCAATTAAATTCAGCTCATTTTCCTTGGCAAAAATTGGAGCATTAATTTTAATATTTGAAGCTAAAAAATTACTAACACCAACCTCCTCTATATTTACTCCACGCTCAAATATTTTAATATTATTGTCATAATCCTGATTATCGAAATAAAAATCTAACCGTTCATAATTTGGCGATAAGTTAGGCCTTCCTGCCACTATATTTAAATTATTTACATTAATAAAACCTGCGCCGTTAATGCTAATACCATTAGGATTGGCAATTATTAAATCACTTTTTTTACCGGCAATTTCAACAAATCCATCGATCTGACTAGGATTAATTGAAACAACCTCATTAATTATTAAAGATGCACTGGAACCATTTTGAAGATTGGGATTTATTGGAATAATTCCAGCTAGCTGAGTTTGAGTGATATTTTTTTCAGTTGCAGAAGAATTATTGATGATTAATCCAGAATCACCGACATTAAAGTCAGCAAATAAATTATGACTTATGCCATGAGAATTTGGTGAAGAAATATTTAAAATTCTAATACCATTTGGAGCAATATCAATTGAAGAATTACTCCCAATTGCAGGGTTAAGCGGATAATTGGCTAGTAAAAAATTATTATTAAAAGAATCAAAAAAAATAATCAGAGTAATTAAGATTATTTTTATGGTTTTTTGTAATAACAACTTTATTTTATTAAATATATTTATGCCATTATAGCCATCTGCATTAGGATCAACATTAGGATCAACATTGGTGAGATCTACACAAAGATCTGTATTGGAATCTGCCTTGGAATCTAAAATGGTAAATAAATTTCTACTTAAAAAAAATAAGTATAAATATAAAAAATTTGAGATTTTATTTGAGCTTCTAGTTGAATATTCATTTAAGACTCTATTTAAACCTGAATCTGAAAATCTATCTGAAGTTCTATTGTTTAAAAAAAACATAATTTATTTAACGTGATGAATTAACTTAAAATAAATTATTTACAAATAAATATATTTGTCAACATTATTTATTAATATTTAAATTAATTATTATCTACGAACTATATTTTAGAAAGACTTGTTTACTATGCCGTAACACATATTAAAAAGAATTTGGAGATTTAAATGCGGTAATGAAAAAATTTGATATAAATATTTGGTATCCATTTACAAATATGGAAAATGACAATGATTACAAAAAATTCAAAAAATTACTTAACAGAATTGACAAAGATCAAAAATTTTTAGAATCATTAAAAAAAGCTATAAGCTAAGATAAAATCCTTAATCTTCAAACACCGGTTCATAATTATAAAAACACTTTTTTACAATATTGGATCGCTAATGATGTTAGTGACAAGGCCTTACAGATCCTTGAAGCAGTCGATAAACATCAAGCAATTAAATCAGGGTTTTACGGAGATGAAATGCAGGATTGCAATCAAAGAACGGCTCTTCATCTTGCCATTGCCAAAAAATATGATAACCAAGCAGATCAAAAACATTTTAAATATCATGTTTATGATAAAAAAATGAATTAATTTTCTAATTGAAAAATCTTGTGCAAAAGCTCTTTTAACTAGAGATGAACTAGGAAATACGGTTTTGCATTATTTAATCCTCAAAGGCGATCATGAAATTGTCGAAAAAATTATCAGTAAAGCTAAAGAACTTGAAATTTATGATCAGTTAAAAGTTATAAAAAACAATAATCAGCAAATCCCTCAAGATTTATTTGCAATAGATTTTCAGCAAGCTAGAGATGTTATAAATAGCATCTATACGGGCTATGAGATGGTTGAGAATCCGCAGGCTTTAGTTACAAAAAAACCCATAAAAAATTTAACCGTATAATTCATAGCACTTTAAAAACACAAGATGAATGGAATCAATCACAACAACTGATAGGCAAAATCTTTGAAGAAAAACCAAGAACTTCATCATCAATATTATCCTTAGCATCTCTTGTTAATAGCACTTCCAGGATAATTTAATATTATTAAAAATAAAAGAATTTTTTTTAAAAAAATATTTAATTAAATTAAAACTTAACTTAAAATACTATTATCCATTTTAAAATAATATAAACCAAAAGCCCAGCAATTAAACCCGAAACAATATCGTCAAACATTACCCCAAAAGCATTTTTCATTTTTTTATCAATTATCCCAACAATCGATGGTTTAGTTATATCAAAAAACCGAAATACCACAAATGACATTAACAAATGGCAAAATATTATTTTGTAATTTGAGAAATAATTTTCACCAACAGCATTCAGGGCAATTTGCAAGGCAATTATTTGTCCAACAACTTCGTCCAAAACAATAGTTTGGTTGTCGATATTTTGGGTTTTGGATAAAGATTTTTTAGAAAAATTTTTAACATAAAATTCAATCTTTTGGCAGGCAAAAAGAGTCATGATTAAAGAGATTATGAGCCATAAAAAATTCTGAAAAAAAACACTGAAGGTTAAATTATAAAAAAACATTGAAGCAAATAGCCATAACAACAAACCACCAAAGCTTCCACATGTTCCAGGCATTCTTTTTAACAATCCCAAATAGCCAAATGTTAAAATAAATTGACAAAATTTAAACATCGATAAAAAATAATTTAAGATTTAATTAACCAATTTGCTAAAGATAAATTTTGATATTAGATTGATATTAGATTTAATTAAAAATCTTGATAATTATATCATATTTTTTTGATACTAAATAATAATTTTAGTTTTTATGATTTTACAAAAAAAACAACAAAAATCTCTGAAAAAAAATAAAATATCTCAAGCTTTTTCATTAATCGAATTATCAATTGTGATTTTAATCATCGGAATATTGGTTGCAGGGGTTACTCAAAGCTCACGCTTAGTTACTCAATTTCGCTTGCTATCTGCACGCAATATGACGCAAAGTTCTCCGGTTCCAACCATCAAAGATTTATTAATTTGGGTTGAAGCAACTTCAACTAAAAGTTTTACCCAAGAAGATCCCAGCGATAACTATGCAATTGAGCAATGGAATAATATTGATCCGGTAAATCTTGATCGTAATAATGCCATCCAAGCTACTGAATCAAGAAAGCCAAATTTATCGCTCAAATATTTGGAATGGTTTACCAGTGGTCCGAATGGATGGATCAAAATACATGACTTTCGCTAGCCAAGTTCTATTAAAACCTGTAACCGTTTTTACCGTTACCAATGTTAGTGCTTTTGTTCACACTGCAATTCTTGGAACCAGTGCTTATGGATTGGCGATAAATATGAGTGGAACTGGTAAATTCTCCCCTGTCCAACAAAACTATAATTGCATTATTCCAGGTCCATGTGAAGGAACTAATACCACAACACTCAGAAAATTTGCAATTTATTCATATCAACATAATCAAGCAGGAGTTTATAGTTGTTACTTTAACGGTTCACTTGATTGCTCAGGAACCAACAACATTAATTTTGTTAACCAAAATCTGCATATTGGTTACAATGAACTTGGTAACAATTTATTTTTTCAAGGTGATTATGCTGAAATTATAATTTATAGTCGATCTTTAAGTAATGAAGAACGCCAAGCAATTGAACAATATCTTGCCAGAAAATGGATGATTAGAATTTAATTATTTTTTATTCTTTTACGAGGATCAAAATACAGAAGTATTGGAGCTGAAATATAAATCGACGAATAAGTCCCAATTACAATACCAAAAAACGTTGCCATACTGAAACTAAACAACACTTCACCACCATAAACAATTAATGCTAGCAATGACACTAAAGTTGCACTCGCCGTAAGGATTGTTCTACTTAATGTTGAATTGGTACTAGAATTAATTAAATCATCTAAGCTACTTTTTTTATAACGATTAAGATTCTCACGAATTCGATCATAAATCACCACTGAGTCATTTATTGAATAGCCAATTATCGTTAAAATTGAGGCAATTGAAGTGAGGTTAAATTCCAGTTGGGTTATTGCAAAAAAACCAAGAGTTAGAAAGGCATCGTGGACTAGAGCAAAGATTCCACCAATTCCAAACTGCCAATCAAAACGAATCCAAATGTAAATCATGATAAAGACAAAAGATAAAAACAAGGCCATTATTCCTTTAAAAATTAACTCTTTACCAACCTGCGGACCAACATAATCAAGCTTACGATATTCGACATCACTATATTTTGTTTGCAATAAGTTTTGAATATTTTTTATAATAACTGTTTGATCTTGTGAACTTTTAGCAATTCTAATTAAATAATCTTGTTGATCAACATTTTGAATTTGGGCATCATTAACAACTTCGTTGACAGCTTTACGCATCTGCGAAATATCCACCTGCTCTTTTATTCTAACTTCAATTAAAACCCCTCCCGCAAAATCAATTCCGAAGTTTAAACCACGCACCAAAACTAGAACAGCTGAGCCAATAATTGCCACTATCGACAACACTAAAGCAATTTTATGAAATCTCATAAAATCAATTTTAGTTCCGCTCAGGGAATTGCGAAAAGCTGATATTGATTTGGCTAAAAAAGTCATGATAATTAAAAGAAAGAATTAAGTAACTAATGAATTAAAATTCTCAACTCAATTATTTTTTTGCAACTTTTAGTTTACGAATTGAAGCTGATAATCTTTGCAGTTTTCTAGAAGCAGTATTGAGTTTAAAAACTTTTTTGGTAACACCGCGCATTAACTCTGGTTCCAAAGCTTTAAAAGCTTCTCTAGCTTTAACTTCATTTCCTTCTTTGATCGCTTGATCAACCTTTTTAGCATAAGAACGAATGCGATTTTTACGAGCGGTATTGACGGTATTTTTTACTTCACTTGCACGATGTGCTTTTTTTGCTGATTTAGTATTTGCCATTTTAAAAAAAATAAATTTGTTGATGAAATTTTAAAAATTTAACAAGCCAAGATTCTCTAAAAATCCCCTAAGAAAATGATTCCAGAAAATTACAATAAAAAGTTCCCTAAGAAAGTTCCCTAAGAAAGTTCCCCAAGAAAATTCCCTCGAAAAAATTATCAAGGTAAATTCCTATCGGAAGATTTTTTAAACGCTTACTTGAGTTTGAAAAATCTATTTCATCTTTAGTTACGAAAGGCTTAAAATGAATTGCAAATTCAAATAATTTTAATTCAATTAAGCTTAAAAAACTCAACAATTTTACTAACTCAATCACAATTAGCAAGTAATTTTCTCAAGACCACCTAAATAATTTCTTAAAACCACCGGAACTGTTATTGACCCATCGTCATTTTGATAGTTTTCTATAATTGCTAGTAAAGTTCTGCCAACGGCCAAAGATGAACCGTTGAGAGTATGCACAAATTGATTTTTACCAGTTTGATCTTTATATTTTATTGAGCTTCTGCGTGCTTGAAAATCTCCGCAATTTGAACAGCTAGATATTTCACGATATTTGTTTTGCGACGGACACCACACTTCTAAATCATAGGTTTTTTGCGAACAAAAACCCATATCCGCAGTGCAAAGTAAAATTTTACGAAATGGCAATTCAAGTTTTTTTAAAATTTCGCAAGCGATGTTGGTCAACAACTCATGCTCGTGATTTGATTGCTCAGGGGTAGTAATTGATACAAGTTCAACTTTCTTAAATTGATGCTGACGCATCATGCCATGAGTATCTTTACCTGCCGATCCTGCTTCTCTGCGATAACATGGCGTATAAGCAGTGAAACGAAGTGGCAAATCATTTTCATTAAGAATTTTTTTAGCAACTAAATTAACCAAAGAAACTTCTGCGGTAGGAATTAACCAATAACCATCTGTGGTACAAAATGCTTCTTCGCTGAATTTTGGCAATTGTCCACAAAATTGCATAGCCTGACTTTTAACAAGATTAGGTGGAGAAATTTCTTGATAGCCATTAGCATTGGCAAAATCGAGCATAAAATTTGATAATGCCCTTTCTAACCTTGCTAGATCTTTGCTTAAAGTAGAAAATCTTGCTCCTGACATCAAAGCTGATTGATCAAAATCCAGCATTTTCAAGGCTTTACCAAGTTCATCATGAGCTTTGACCGTAAAATTAAATTTTTTAATTTGACCATAAACTTCAATAACTTTATTATCATCTTCGCTATCGCCAATTGGCACTGAATGCTCAGCAATGTTAGGAATTGTTAACAATAATTGATTAATTTGTTCTTCAATTTGATTGCTACTTTGTTCATCATTAAGTTGATCATTAACTATTTTAGCTTCTGACATCAGCAAACTTGCATCAAGATTATTTTTTTTCAAAAGAGCAATATCCTTGGCTAATTGATTTCTCTTGGCTTGAAGCTCTTGGATTAAAAAAATTTTTTTGCGATTTATTTCATCCAATTCAATAATTTCTTGAGCTCGAAAGCTTGCTTTCCTTGCCTTCATAGCTTCATCAAATTTTTGAGGATTTTCTCTGATCCATTTAATATCAAGCATAATTTAATTTTTTTTTAGTTGAATAATTTTTTTATTTGAATTTTAATTATTTAAATTTTTTTTTAAAACAAATTTTTTTTATGCTAAATAATATCGAGTTGTCACAACAATTAATTCAAATTCCATCCTACAGTGGAGTTAACCAAGAGGTTATTGAATTTTTAAAAAACTATCTTGAAAAATTAAATTTCACTTGCGATATTCAAGAATTTAGCTCTCAAGATTCTTATCCTGTCAACAATCTTCATGCTATTTACAATCCTAAAAACAGTGCAACTAGCCTTTATTTTGCAGGGCATACTGACGTTGTGAATGAAGGTGATTTGCAACGCTGGACATATCAGCCATTTGCTGGAAAAATTGTTGATAATAAATTATTTGGACGCGGAGCAAGCGATATGAAATGTGCAATTGCTTGTTTCATTGATGCGGTACAAAATTTTTTAAAAACCAATCCCAAGCCAGATTTTGCGATTGGTTTTTTAATCACTAATGATGAAGAAAATGATGGCATTAATGGCACTAAAAAAATGCTTCAATGGCTTGAAAATAAAGGACAAAAAATTACTTATTGCTTGGTTGGTGAACCTACTAACCCCAATAAATTTGGCGAAATGATCAAAATTGGCAGACGAGGATCAATCAGCTTTAAGCTTAACATCCAAGGTAAACAAGGTCATGTTGCTTATCCCCAAAAAGCTCTCAACCCAATCACTATTTTGATTAATATTTTAAAAATATTAAAAGATCATAAATTTGATAATGGCAATGAATTTTTTGACGCTAGCAATTTAGAAATTACTCATATTTCTTCACCAAATTCAGGAAGCAATGTCATTCCCAATTCAGCTTACTGCGAATTCAATATCAGGTTTAATAACACTCACACCTCGCAAGCAATTGCAGAGTTGGTTGAATATGTTTGTCAAAAAACTGTTGGTTTAGAAAGTAAATATCAATTAACTTCAAGAGTTAGCGGTGAAGCATTTTTAAACTCACCAAAAAAATTAGCAAAAATTGTCAGCGATGCCATAAAAGAAGTTACGAATATTAGCCCAGAACTTAGCACCAGTGGGGGAACTTCTGATGCCAGATTTATCAAAGATTATGCTACAGAAGTTGTTGAAATTGGCTTAGTTAATGAAACAGCTCATAAAATTGATGAATTTGCTAACATCAATGAAATCAATGAGTTAAGCCAAGTTTATCAAAAAATTCTTGAAAAAATTTAAGGCGTTAAAATCAAGCGATCTTGAAAAAATTCATATTTACTAAATCTTCTTAAAAAACTCATCCCCAACAAATTCACCCCCATATCGCCATCATTAACACTGGCTTTAACATTATTGAATTTGATATTGGCAATTTCAACTTCTGGCAAATTTATAACCGCTCCAAAAGATCTGCCATTGGCTGTTTGATATGGTTTATTAAAAACCAAATTATTAACATTAATGCCAATTTTTCGAGCATCACTGAGGTTTAACATCATATCACTTGCACCAGTATCAATCATAAACAAAACTTCAACTTTATTGATTTTAAGTCGAACATAAAAATGCTGATCATCAGCGATGTTTAAAATAATTTGCCGTTGGTCATTAATTTGACCATTAACGCGATTATTAATTCGAGGTGAAGTTGGATTAATCTCACCAGCTAGACGATTTTTGAAATCACCAAACTCAAAACGATAAGCATAAAGAGCAATAATCACAAAGCCAATTCCTGCCCAAATCAATAAATATTTGAAAATTTTTCGCCAATCATTATTGCCTCTTGCAAGAACAGCACTGAGCATCATAACAATTAAGATAATCAAATAAATTGCTTCTTGTAGGTTATTTTCCATTACCAAATTGCTTAAAAAATTATTTAAAATTTTCTTCTAATATTGCTAAAACTTTTAAATTTTCTTGATCATTGCCAATTGTCAAACGTAGACAACTAGCCAAATCATAAGCCTTCATTTCACGTAGTATTATGCCATTTTCTAAAAATAATTCGTGAGCTTTTTGACACTGCGAATTAGAAAAAAAATCTAGTAAAATAAAATTAGCAATCGCAGGGTAAGCTTTGATTTTTGTTAAGCGAGATATTTTTTCAAAATATATTGTCAGCCATTTTGAATTGTGTGATATTGATTTTTCAACAAAATCATCGTCATCTAAACTACAAAGAGCTCCAACTTGGGCAGGCCCGGAAACATTGAATGGTCCACGAACTTTATGCAAAACATCAGCAATTTCTTTAGCACAATAACACCAGCCAATTCGCAGTGATGCTAAACCATAAATTTTTGAAAAAGTTCTAAGCATTAAAACATTGTTATTATCATTAACTAATGTTAAAACATCTGGATAATCATTAACTTTAACGTATTCTTCATAGGCATGATCAAGAACTAACAAAACATGTGAAGGAATATTAGCAATTAACCATTTTACTTCATCAGCGTTAAGATAAGAGCCTGTCGGGTTATTAGGGTTGGCAATAAAAATTATTTTAGTTTTATCAGTAACTGCCTTGGCAATTGCTTTAACATCGCATTTTAAATTTTGTTCAAAAACTTTGACAGCTTTTGCCCCAACTCTTTGAGCAGAAATTGGATACATCAAAAAACCATATTGGCTATAAATAATTTCATCGCCAACTCCAGCATAGCTTGAGGTAATTAAGGCAATCAACTCGTCTGAACCTGCAGAGCAAACTATTCTTTGCCAATCGATATTATTTTTTTCAGCTAATTTTTTACGCAACATAACACATGCTCCATCAGCATAGCGATATAATTCGCAAGCATGATCAATATATCCAGCAATGGCTTTTTTGCTTGCTCCAAGAGCATTTTCATTGGAAGATAATTTTATAGCCTCACTATTACTGCCCAAAATTTTTGCTTTACCAGGAACATAATTTTCAATCTGCGATATATAATTATGAGGTGTTGGCAATAATTTATTATTTTTTAAATCAATCATAATTTAAGTTAATTTGTTAATGATGATGCACTAAATAACAAGCTTGATTAAACAATTTTTATAACCAAAAAAATTTATCCAATATTAAGACATCTTGAATTTTTTTTTATGAAAATCAACAAATAAATTTCAAAAAAAACCAATATCTCATTTTATTAAAATAATTTTTCAATTTCAACTAAAAATACTCAACAAGCAAATGATCATTTGATCATAAGCATGGCCAAAAAATTTATTTAATGATTTTTTTAGGTTAAATTAATTTAATAATTTAAAAAAATGCCGAATTCCATAACAACCCATCTAAATTCAGATGAGCAATTTAATTTTAGGACAATGTTGTATTGTTTACTTGATCATACAAAAGAATATCTTACTTTTACTCCTTATGATTTTTACTATAGACCTTTATCTGATTATTATCAATTATTTCAAGTTGTTGACGGCAATTCACGAGAATTTTATTTAATAAAAAAAGACAAATATCCTCAAATACCAGATATAAAATTTAGCGAATCTTTAGCTCAAAGTGATTATTTAAATTCAACACCTCTGAGAATTTATTCTGTATCACAGTCTGTTGAGGCAGATTTAGATCAAAAAAAAATTATTCAACTTCCTTTACCTGAAAATCATGACCAGTTTTTTTATTCAATTTTTAAAAATCTAACATTTCCCGAATATACCAGATTAACTTGGGAAAACCCGCTCTTAAGTTATTTTTCCAATAGTTTATCAGATCTTGAAAATCAAATTTCTCAACTTAAAAGCTCTGATGATGAAACTAAAAAAGCCATAAAAGAGCAAATTTATCTAAAAATAAATTCCGCAGTTACTTGTAATGATTTAAATGATTTTAGAAAAAATTTAGACGAAAGCTTAAAAATCTGCCAGTTATATAATTCAATAACTAAATACATATCGAGTTTAAGTTATGATCAAAGACAAAAAAAGCAAATACTTAAAATATTTAACTCTCTTGTCCAAAAATCAATAAAACCAGTTAAAACTTCTGCTCCCAATGGTTCTTTAGAATTTGTTGAAATTAGCAAAAGATTTATGACAAATCTTACCCTAGCCATAGAAACAATTAACCCAGTTAAAAATTCATTTAAAAATTTACAATCCCCAAATGCCTCTTCCCCACAAAACCAATCTTATTCATCAAGTTTTGATGAAAATATTTGGGATATAAAGACTTCAAAATCTTCATCAAAATTAAAAGAAAGCAATATTTTAGAACGTGGTAATAAAGTTAAGCCAAATGAAACTTATGAAAAATATACATCCCGTAATATTGATCAGCATCACCAACAACAAAGCCAACAACCATTAACTACAATCCCCCATGTTAAAAGTTTTGCTGAACTTAACGAAAAAGACACTAAAAATCTTTATTTTACCTTTATTGAAAAGGCTTTAAGAGATACAAAAAAAATTAAACATGATTTTTCTTTTCAAGATGCTATTTTAGCCATTAAAATTGCCAAATCTTTTGGGGGAGTTTCCAATAAGTTAAATGAAAGAGGGGATGGGTATGATGAGCTAAAAATTGCCGATATTAATCAATCTGGATTATTATCAACAAATACTATCGATGAAGATAAATTCAAGGCATTAAAAAAATTTTCAGCATTATATCAGAAATATGCTGGCGAATATTTTTTAAGCCATAGAGATAAAAAAACATCGGCAAGACTTACTTTCTTTCCACAGAGATTTTTAAAGGATTTAGAATCTCCTACGGCAGAAAGTATAGTTAGAGAATCTTTAAGAAATTCATATTCTTCTAGCATTACAAAATCTCATGTTTAATAGCATTGACAATCGATTTGCTATTATTGCACGTTAAATGCCTTAATCTGGTTTAAAAAAATTCTTTAACCATTCATCATCATCTCAAATATCCTTTCAAATTATCCTTGTAGGTTTAAAAAATAATTTTAAAATTTAAAAAAATTATCTTAAATTTTTAACATGCAATTAAAACTAATACCATTTCCACTTAATAAATGATAAATTAAGCAAGATATTTTTTAAAGTCGTACTTTTAGGCAACGATCGTATTTTTGCCAGTCGTGCTTAAGCATGACTGAAAAAAGATAAAGCTTAATTTATAAATACCTAATTGGTTCATTTATTAGTGGAAATGGTATAACATCTAAATAAATTTTTAAAGGTATAGTTATTAATTTTTATTCAAAATTATTTTAAAAAAATATTTTTATTGCCAAGCAAACTAAGTTAATAAAATCAATATTTAATAGTTAAATTATGGAACAATTTAATCAAAAAATATCTAACGCCACTAACAATGAGTTAATAGCAATGATATTATCGATCTTGCCAGTGGTTGGCAAAATATTGTTAATTATTTTACCTTTGCTCCTTGCAGTTGCATATCTAACACTTATGGAGCGTAAAGTCATCGGAGCAATGCAACTACGTAAAGGTCCAAATGTCGTTGGTTGGTTTGGAATTTTGCAACCCTTAGCCGATGGTTTGAAATTGATGCTTAAAGAAGTAATCCTTCCCAGTCAAGCCAATCGCGGTTTATTCATGCTTGCTCCAATTATCACTTTTGTATTAGCGTTAATTGGCTGGGCAGTGATTCCTTTCAGCGAAACCTTTGTTATTGCTGATTTGAATGTTGGCGTTACATATCTGCTTGCCACCTCATCGCTTGGGGTTTATGGCATTATTATTGCAGGTTGGGCTTCCAATTCAAAATATGCTTTTTTAGGAGCGATTAGATCGTCAGCGCAAATGATTTCTTATGAAGTATCAATTGGCTTGATCATTATTAGCGTTGTGCTTTGTGCAGGTTCATTAAATCTCAATAAAATAGTTCTTGCTCAAAAAGATATGTGGTATGTAATTCCAATGTTTCCAATGTTTATTCTCTTTTTTGTAAGTGCTTTAGCCGAAACTAATCGCCATCCTTTTGATTTGCCAGAAGCTGAATCTGAGCTTGTTGCAGGCTATAACGTTGAATATGCTTCAATGCCTTTTGCAATGTTTTTTCTAGGTGAATATGCCAATATGATTTTAATCAGCGCCTTTGCAAGCATCTTATTTTTAGGAGGATGGTTGCCAATTTGCGATAATGCTTTTTGCAAAGCAATTCCAAGTTTTATTTGGTTGATCACAAAAATTTTCGTTTTATTATTTTGTTTTATTTGGGTTAGAGCAACCTTGCCTCGCTATCGTTACGACCAATTAATGCGTTTAGGCTGGAAAGTTTTTCTGCCACTCTCATTGCTTTGGGTTGTTGCTACGGCAAGTTTTATAGTTTTCGTAAAATAATTTTATAATTTTAGTTTTCTTCTATGGCGATTTCTACTTTAACAATTTTAAAACAAAATCTCAAAAAAATTTACAATTTTTTTCTTTATGAAATTGTTGTTGGTCATGTTCTTACCTTTAAATACATGTTCAAAAAAAAATACACCATTGATTATCCATTTGAAAAGGGTCCTGTAAGCCCAAGATTTCGTGGTGAACATGCCTTAAGAAGATATCCAAATGGCGAAGAACGCTGTATCGCTTGCAAATTATGCGAAGCAATTTGCCCAGCCCAAGCAATTACCATTGAAGCTGAAGAGCGAGCAGATGGCAGTAGAAGAACAACCAAATATGATATTGATATGCTCAAATGCATCTATTGCGGACTATGCCAAGAAGCTTGCCCAGTTGATGCTATAGTTGAAAGTCCAAATTTTGAATTTGCTACAGAAACTCGCCAAGAACTTTATTATAACAAAGAAAAACTTTTGGCAAATGGCGATCGCTATGAATATGCCTTGCAAAAAAACATTGAGCAAGATAGCAAATATCGTTAATTTTAAAATAATTTTTAAAAAAAGATTAAATAAAAATTTAGTTTAATTATGACTCTAACCTTACCTTTAATTCTCTTTTATCTCTTTGCTGGAGTGCTTGTAATCAGCTCATTAGTGGTGATAAGTTGCCGTAATATGGTGATTGCTATTTTATTCTTAATTTTAGCTTTTATTAATGCTAGTGCTCTGTTCGTGTTACTAGGAGCAGAATTTTTAGCAATGTTGTTAATTGTGGTATATGTTGGAGCAATTGCGGTAATGTTTTTGTTCGTGGTAATGATGCTTGATATCGATTTAAAAATTACTCAGGAAATCAACCGTAAAAGACCAATTTTTATTTTAATCAGTGCTATTCTATTTTTTGAAGTTCTTACGCTGACCAGATTTTCAACGGTCAAGTTTTATGAAACCAAAACTCTTTACCCAATCAATCTTGAAATTACCAATGTTGAAAGCCTAGGAAAAGTTTTATATACTGACTTTATCCTCCCCTTTCAGATTGCAGGAGCAATTTTATTTGTAGCAATGATTGGAGCAATAATCTTAACTCTCAAAGACGAAGTTAGATTTATTAGAAAACAACAAATCTCACAACAAATTGCTAGAAATAAAGCAAATTCATTAGAAATTGTTAAAGTTAAAATAAACTCAGGAATTAATTTATAATTTTATGACTATTATCAACGGTATCGACCAATCAAGTTTTGTTAATCTATCTGCACTACTCTTCTGTATTGCAATAAGCGGAATTTTTTTAAATCGTAAAAATGTTATTTCATTGCTAATGTCAATTGAGTTGATGTTACTTAGCATCAACATCAATTTTGTAGCATTTTCAGTTTATCTGCAGGATATTCTCGGGCAAGTTTTTGCAATTTTTATTTTAACTGTAGCTGGTGCAGAAGCTGCAATTGGTCTGGCAATTTTAGTAGTTTATTATCAAAACTCTAGATCAATTGCGATTGAAGAAATTTCTTCGCTTAAAGGTTAAATAATTAAAGCTCCTACATCATTTTAATTGTTTGCAATTAAAAAATGTCTAAACCCGAAATTAACTTCTTTTCGTGCGTGATTTAAACCATATCACATCAACAAAAAATCTAAAACTCTCGAGTTCTTGGGCAATTGCAAGAATTTTATTTAGTTTAGCATTAAGCCTTCTCTTTTTGTTTGAATCAGTTAATTTAGCCTTAGCAAACCAGTTTCAAAAAAATTTTCAACAAGCAGATCCCTGCACTAATAGAAAATTTTATCATAAAGTCATTCTCAACGAGATTACTAAAAATAATCTCGATAGCTTTAGCGATCTTCCCCAATGCTTTAAAAATGATCAACAACTTATTATCAAGGCAGTAATTATTAATTATCAAATTTTCTCAGAGATTGATGAAGATTTACAACATGATCCAAATTTCATCAAACGCTTAGTGAAGGTTAACCCCTTGATTTTAAAATTAGCTCCTCCTGAAATCACCAAAGATGCAAATTTCATGGAAGAAATGACCTACATCTATCGTGATGCTTTAAAATATGCAAGCTGGAGTTTGCTAGACAATCGCCAATTTATGACCAAAATGATTGATTATGATTCGCAAAATTATAAATACGCTTCCGATCGAATTCGCTCAATTGAAGAAATTGCTTTAATGGCATTTCGCGATAACGGATTAATGCTTAAATATGCACCATATTCCTTAAAAAACGATCCCAAAATTGTTCGAAAAGCCTTGCAATCAGATTTAAATTCATTTGAATTCGCTTCCAAAAAACTAAAAAATGAGGAAGATTTTAAAAAATTAGCTGAACAACAAAATTTAAAAATTGATTTAGAAAAATTAGAAGAATTTATTAAACGCAACTATTTAATTAAAAATCCTCAGCGTAATCTGCAGGATCTGATTGCAAACCAAGGTAAATTTTATGGCAAAAGACAAATTTTTAATCGCAATTATTTAACAAAATGGCAAAAAAAAATTGGCGATGTTGACCCAGTTCTAAGGAATTACCAAGAAGAATTTAAAATGATTACCGTTGATACCAGAAACTTTCAAACCAACTTCAAAGAAGATCTAAAAAATTTCCCGCAACTAACCAATAAAATAATTAAATTTTTAAAAAAACATCGCGTTGATGATAACACTATTGATAATCTGAAGATTACTTATTTATGGAAAATTAGCGAAAAACCTTTGACATTTGCGATGAATTTATATTTTCTTCGTGATAGCTCAGATCTTGACATGGGGAGTGATTTTGCTAATATTTCTTCTTTAACAATAATTGTTAGCAATATTTCAAAATCAAAGGAAAATAATGATTCTGAAGAATTTACAACTAAAGATAACCAAAATTCAGATTCTCTAAATAAACTAACAAAAAATAATAAGAATTTATCAAACAAAAAAACTAAAAAAACAGTTAATCGCGAGTTGAGTAGCGATGATGAATTAAAAGAAGATAACTCCAAAGAAACCGAAGAAATTGCTCAAGAAAATCAAACAACAAATGAAAAAGATAGTGAGATCAATCAAGATGAAGAAGATCAAGAAATTATTGATTTAGCAGACAATTCCCAGCAATTAATTTTTGATGAAGATATTCAAATAGATGAGTTAAATCCTCAAAGCCAAGATGATGGTCAAGAAAGCAATAAAAAGGTCAAAAAAAACAAAGACCAAAAAAATACTAAAAATAAAAAATTATCTAAAAATAAAAAAGATGAAGTTGCAGAAAAAACCAATCAAAAAAAACCCAAACTCGTTATCCTTGAGAACAAAAATAGTCGTTGGAATTTATCAGTGGTTGAAGCAATTTTTGATAGCGAAACAAGAATGGATCCAACCTTTAGAAATGGTCACAAAAGATATGTTTTATGGGATTTATATAAGGCTGAAAAAAATGATAAAAATCCAAAATTAATTTATCGTATTGAGGATCAAATTCAAGATTATTTTATTGTTTTTGCTCGTCAAAAAAATGATAAATATCAACAGATCTTTTCTACTCTAAAAAACGAAGATTAGATCAAAAAATAACTAATACCATTTCCACTTAATAAATGATAAATTAAGCAAAATATTTTTAAAAGTCGTACCTAAAAGGCAACGACAAGATTTTTAGCCAAAAAGCATGTCGCTTGCGTTAGCACGACTGAAAAAAATAAAGCTTAATTTATAAATAACTAATTAATTCATTTATTAGTGGAAATGGTATAAAAACTTACCAACAAATTTATTTATGCGTAAAGATAATTTTTTAAATGCCTTAACAAATTTTTTTGTACCAATTATTTTTCTTTTAAGCGTTTTTTTTCTGACTGATTTTTTTAAAAATGGTTTTTTTTCGATTGTCTACGCAATAATTATCGCTGGTTGCGGATACATGATCATAACATTACAAAATCACAGTTTAAAAAATTTCTTTAGAAAAACTCATGAGTTATGGAGTTATTTTTTAGCATTATGCGCTATTCTTTATTGCTTAATGATTCTCATGACTATAACCGATTTTTTATCAATTTAAAAGGTAAAAATTAATAATTTACCCTCTATCGCAATTCCTAGGCAAGCCTTTGCTTGCCTATAGCAAATGATTTAAAGTTAACTTATACCATTTCAACTAATAAATGAACCAGTTAGGTATTTATAAATTAAGCTTTATTTTTTTTCAGTCGTGCTAACGCAAGCGACATGCTTTTTGGCTAAAAATTCTAAAAATTTAAATAGTCGCACCTAACGCAACG
>JBJTWJ010000046.1:0-3928 GCA_046081665.1 Alphaproteobacteria bacterium
AGGATAAATTATTCAAAAAAAATTGCGATATGATTATTGCCAATTATATTGAGCAGGGCAAAATTTTTGGCAGTGATTTTACCAAAGCAATTATTGTTGAAAAAAACTTTTTGATAAATTCAAAAGATTTAGAGATGTCTTCAAAACCAGATAAATCAATAGTTAGCAATGATTTAGGAAAAGTTAGTAAACAACAATTAGCATTAGTTATTTTAAATAAAATCAAAGAATTTTTTGTTAAAATAAATAATCTTCAAGAAACAAACTAAATTTTTTTATAATCAACCCTTGAAATAGAATAAACTAACTATTAACTATTTTTGGAAATATTTTTTTAAAAATTTAAAAGCACGTAAATTATTATGACTAATAAAAAAAATTCAAAAAACACTAAAGAACATAACCTTAAAGAGCATAACGCAAACGAGCATTTTGATCATGATCATCAAGGTGAAGAAACTCATGGCGATAATCATAAATCCAAAAAAACTTCTCCACATCATAAAGCTCAAGTTAATAATAACGATGGTGATAAATTTAATTTTAGTGTTGAGGTTGGCAAAGTTTTACAACTGATGATTAATTCACTTTATACCAACAAAGATGTGGCATTGCGAGAGTTGATCTCCAATGCTTCAGATGCTTGTGATAAAATGCGTTATTTATCAACGCAAAATGCCAATATTCTTGATGACGAATTAAAAATAACAATTACCACTAACAAAAAACAAAAATTATTAACTATTACTGACAACGGAATTGGCATGAATCGTGAAGATTTGCTTGCAAATCTTGGAACCATTGCCAGATCTGGAACTGAAAATTTTATTAAATCTTTGACGGGCGATAAGCAAAAAGATGTGCAGTTAATTGGACAATTTGGGGTAGGTTTTTATTCAAGTTTTATGATTGCAAATCAGGTTGAAGTGATCTCAAAAAAATATGATGATAACAAGGCTTGGCATTGGCAATCAAGTGGTGTTGAGCAATTCGAGCTAAAAGAATTTATTGATGAAAATCCTGATTGGCAACTCAAAAGAGGAACAAAAATAATTCTTCATCTTAAAGACGATGCCGAAGATTTTCTTGACCGTTTTCATATCAAACATGTCGTGCAAACTTATTCCGATCATATTAATTTTAAAATCGATTTTATCCCTGAAAATTCAGAAGAAGGTGCAAAAGTTGAAACGCTCAACAGCGCTTTAGCTTTATGGAAAAAAAATAAAGATGAAATTAACGCTGAACAATATCAAGCCTTTTATAAAAATATCGCTCATTTACCCGGTGAGCCATTTATGACCATTCACAGTGTGGTTGAAGGCTTGGTGAGTTATACTAATTTGCTGTTTATTCCGTCAATGAAGCCTTTTGATTTATTTCATCCCGATCGAAAATCTTGCGTTAAACTTTATGTTAAAAAAGTTTTTATTAGCGAAGAGTTGAGTTTGGTTCCAGCTTGTATGAGGTTTTTAAGAGGTTTGATTGACTCAGATGATTTGCCGTTAAATATCAGTCGTGAAACTTTGCAACACAGTGCTGTGCTTGATAAAATCAGAAAATCAGTGGTTAATAAAGTGTTAAGCGAGTTGAAGAAAAAATCTCGTGATAATGAGGAAGAATATTTAAAATTCTGGAATAATTTTGGAGCGGTTTTAAAAGAAGGGTTGTGTGAGTCATCTGATTTCCGCGAGAAAATTCTAGAGATTTGTCGTTTCAATTCTTCAAAATCGCCAGAGAAATTAATCACAATTTCCGATTACATTGAGAGAATGAAGGCTGGACAAGAGCGAATTTATTTTTTAACTGGTGAAAATATTGATAAAATTAAGGCTTCTCCGCAACTAGAAGTGTTTTTACAAAAAGATATTGAAGTGCTTTATTTAACTGATCCAGTCGATGAATTTTGGGTGACGGTGATGATGCCATTCAAGGAAAAAGAATTTCAATCAATCAATCGTCATGATGTTGATTTAGAAAATATTGATAAAAATCCTCAAGATAAAAAAGACGATGATGAACAAAAAGATGAGCAGATTAAAGATGCAACTCTTAGCAAATATGATGGGCTTTTGGCATTTTTCAGCGAGGTTCTGGCTAATAAGGTTGAAAAGGTCAGGGTTTCAAAAAAATTAACTGGTTCACCAGTTTGTTTAGCGGTTGGTGCAGGGTCAATGGATATTCGCTTGGAGCGTTATTTACTTGAGCAAAAACAAATTAATTCGGCTTCGGCAAAAATTTTAGAAATTAATCCGCAAAATCCAATTATTCAAAAATTAAATAACGAATTTGCAGATCAAAATAAAAAAGAACAGAATAGCGATATCGTCAGAACCTTGTTTGATTTAGCCTGCGTAATTGAGGATGAGCCAATCAAAGATACCGCAGATTTTTCACGCAGAATCCAAAAAATTCTGCAAATTTAAATTTTGATTAAAGATTTATAAATATTGTTAATCATCATTATCTTTCTTGCAAAACTCTTTTAAATCGTTAGCTTTGAGCAATAATTGTTGGTTGTTAATATTTTTTTTATCTAATTTATTAATTATTTTATTGGCAATTTTTAAACATTTTTCTTTTTGCTCAATCAATAAATTAAATTCAGCTAAAGCAAGGTTAGCGTTGGTTTCGTCGTTTATTTTAATGTAAGAGCTAGCGAGAGTTTTAAATAAAATCGGATTATTTTGCTCATATTTTTGAGCTTCTTTAAGTTTGCTAATTGCCAATTTTATCAAATCATGATCATGATCTTTATTGCTAATTAAGGCTAGAGCAAAACTAATTTTTGTTAAGGCTGTATCCTTGGCAGATAGCATATTGATGGCTTGATTATAGGCAAGAATTGCTTGTTGATTTTTACCGCTTTCAAATAAAATTTGTCCCAATAAATCATACAAAAATCCAGATTTAGGTTTTTCTTTTATTAATGAATCAATATTTGATAAAGATTGATCAAGTTGACCTTTACGAAAATAAGCTATGGCTTTGATGTATCGCGAATAAAAATCATGATTATTTTGATATTTTGTAATTAATTCATCCGGATTTTCAAGAAAACCTTCGAGCTTGGCAAGAACCATATTCATTTGCGGTTGTAACTGCTGATTTATTTTGTGATTGGAATATTTATTTTTTGCAGTGCGAGCTTTGATTAACTCAATTCTTTTACTGCTGATTGGGTGAGTTAAAAGATATTCGTCAATTTGTTCTTTATAGCCAATCATTTGGCTATTAAAAAAATTTAAAACTTCAACCAAGCCATTAGCAGGATAGGCTAATTTATCGAGATAATTTAAGGCTTGCGAATCAGCAGATTCTTCTTGTCCACGGGTGTATTTAATCATCAAGCGTTGAGCACTTTGTGAACCTCCCATGATTATCGCTGAACCTGCATCAATTGAGCCAGATGCCATTGCTCCAATTCCCAGTAGATAACTTAAAATCATGGCATTTTGGGCATCTTCATAACCTTCATTGGCTCGAGCTAGATGTCCTGAGGCGATATGACCTGTTTCATGAGCAATTACTCCGATTAGCGAGTCTGGAGTTTTATATTTGCGGATTAATCCAGTGTTAATAAAAACCTTTTGACCATTGCTAACAAAGGCATTAATTGAATCGTCATTGATGACATATATTTCAATTTCCTTGGGATTAAGCCCAGCTTGAATAAAAATTGGATCGGCAAGTTGATGCAAAAATTTTTCAATTTCACGATCGCGAATTATTGCAATATTGGCAAAACTTGAGCTAAGTGTAAAAAAATTGATTATAAAAAAATGCAAAATAAATATTGCAAAAAAAGATAATATTTTTTTATATGAATGATTTATATTTAAATTTATGAACATCTAAAGTTTTATAAAATTACTTAAACAATGTAGACTAGGATTATTAGATTTTGCAAGTTTTTTTTAAATAAATT
>JBJTWJ010000047.1:0-22494 GCA_046081665.1 Alphaproteobacteria bacterium
ACAGCAACGACATTTTAATAGAGTCGTGCTTTACAGCAACTACATTTTAATAGAGTCGTGCTTTACAGCAACGACATGACCTCGGCTGAATGGATATACAGCTCATTTTTTAAAGATTTTTTATCTCAAAAATCATGTCGCTAGCGTTAGCACGATCAGAAAAATAATATTTTGTTATAATTTTTTTAAAGATGAGAATTGTTATAACAAAACAAATTCTAAAAGTTTGGATATTAAAATTATCCAATTATTTTATCGATTTATTTTTTCAATATTTATCCATATAATAATTTAGATTCTCCATAGACTTTTCCATGATTTACAGAAATTTTACCGCTTAATTCTAATTGCACTAATGCAACATTAATTATTTGGGCGGGGAGGTTTAGCTGTTGAATAATTTCATCAATGGCTATGGGATTGTGATTTATTTTTGCAAAAATATTATCTAAAATTATTTGCATTTGTTTCTCAGCTAAATCTTCAATTGTGGTATTTGATAAATCATATTTTGGTGAAATATCATTTGAAACGATATCATTTGAAACATTGTTATCTTGTTCGGTATTTGGGATGCTGGTATTGATAGTATTTAATGGCAATGTGTAGTGATAATTTGGACTATTATGATGATTGGTTGAATTGGTGTTAGGTGATGGATTAATTTTGGGATCCTTGATATCAAATTTGTTGTTTTCTAAAGATTTATTTTCACAAAAATTAGCGTTATTTAAATTAATTTCATGGGAATTTTTATTGATATTATCGCAATTATTATTGGCATAGTTCTTGACTTTTCCGATGATTATAACTTCATTTTTAGATTGAATAGATTTTGCTTTATTTTTTTTAATCAAAACATCATCTTTTTTTAATGTTGAATTTGTGTTTTCTGGCGAGGAGTTTGGTTGATTGGCAAAAATAATTCCATTAAAATTTTCATCAATAGAATAATGATTTACATCATTATTTGCATAGACTTGAGATGATGAATTATTTAAATCTAGGGTAGGGTAATCTTTAAAAGATGGTTCCTCATTTATCAGTAAAGGATTTTCAATTTGATTATTATTAGATAGATTTTTTTGCCCATGCTTTGCATCGGTTAATAATTCTGTGAATAGTTTTAGTGATTCTGAATCTTCAGAATAATAATTTATTTTTTCTAAAAAATCATTTTTTGGATTTTGCGAGGAGATCTTCGGAGACGATATTTGATTTGTTAAACTTTTTTGAAAATTTGTGGTAACATTTTTTACATCATCAATTAAATGGTCAAGATTGTTGATAATATTTGCCCCGTCTTTGATAAGTTGATTAACCCCTGAACATCTTGGGTCAAAAGGTGATCCAGCACATGCAAAAACTTCTCTTCCTTGCTCCAAAGCGAAACGAGCAGTTGCCAAACTTCCTGATTTAGCTGAAGCCTCAATCACAATTAAGCTTGAGCTTAAACCAGAAATGATCCGATTTCTTCTGATAAAATAATTGCTTTTAGGTGGAGCATTAAATGGCATCTCGCTGATTAGCAAGCCTACTTCTGATATTTGTTGGTATAATCGGCGATTTTCATAAGGGTAAATGCTGTTTATTCCACCTGCAATAACCCCAATGGTGCCACTAAGAATTGATGCCTCATGAACTGCACTATCTATTCCTCGTGCTAATCCTGATACGGTAATAAAAGAGTTTTGACCAAATTCTACCGCAATTTTTTTAGCAACATTTGCCCCATTAAATGAGCAGTTTCTGGAGCCGACAATTGAAATTGAATTATGTTTAAATAAAGAAATATCGCCTTTTACAGCAATTACAGGAGGGCAATCAAAAATTTTTTGCAAAGCCTTTGGATAATTTTCATCAAAAAAACTTATAATTTTTGCCCCAAATTTTTCAGTATCCTCAAGCTCTTTTTCAACTAAATCTAGACTAGCGATTTTAGGCTTTTTCTTAAGGTTTAATTTTTTAAAAAAGTTATCAGCCTCTTTAACAGCTGTTGAAGCACTTCCAAAAAATTCAATTAATCGCCAAAAGGAAAAAACCCCAATGTTTTCACTTCTAATTAATCTAAGGCAGTCAATAGTTTTTTGCTGATTATTAGCAAGGTTATTTTTATCGCTTCGATCATTAAGGCTGGATAATTTAATTTCATATTTCTCGCAGTTTTTATTTGAAGCATTTTGCTTGTGACAAAAAGGGTGGTTAACCTGTGAGGAAATGAGAATATTGGCATTGTGACCCTGATTAGTTAAATTTTCAGAGGCAAAGACAATGTTATTTTGTTTTAAAAAGTTGTGATGCGTCATAGTTTCTTAAATGGTGTGAGTTTATAATAATAAATAAAAACTTAAAAAGTTTTAAATAATTTTTAACTATTTATTTTTATTTGCAAGAGTTTTTTTAAAATTATTTTAATTTTTTATTTTATAACCTTTTTTAAGCATTACAAATAAGGTAAATCCTAGGAGCAAATTAAGAATAACTAGATAGCAAATGCCAATGGCAATTCCTCCATCGTTATAACCGGTTAGACTATATCTAAAGCCATCAATCATATAAAAAATTGGATTATAGTGAGATATTTCACGCCAGATTGCTGGCAATGAATTGGTCGAATAAAATGTTCCAGATAAAAAAGTTAGGGGGGTTATTACGTAGCTGGTCATTGCTGACATATGATCGAATGTTTCAGAGCAAATTCCGCATAAAATTCCCATCATCCCTAAAAATGAACAACCTAGTAGTAAGTATATCAACATGTGAGCAAAACTAAAGATTTGTAAGGGAACAAAAATTAAAATTACTAAATACGAAACAATGGCGACGCAAATTCCTCTGGCAATTGCTCCAACTGCAAAGGCGATAAGAAGTTCAAGCGCTCCAAGGGGCGGGATAAGATAGTCAACAATATGGCCCATAACTTTACCCATCACAAATGAAGATGAAGAGTTGGCAAATGAGTTCTGTAATGCTGACATCATGATTAGTCCTGCTGACATAAAAACCGCAAAGTCAACACCTTGAATGGTTTCAATGTGATTGCCCACAGAAAGAGAAAAAACTGCTAGAAATAAAACAATGTTCACAACTGGAGAAAACAAGGTTTGGTGATATACTTTTAAAAAGCGAAGAACTTCTTTTTTTAAAAGTGTTGCACAACCGTAATAATTGATGGTCATAAGTATTTTTTTAAATTAACTAAACTTGACAACAAGTTTTTATAAAGGTTTAATAACGATAAATTTAATTTTATTTTTTTGTTATGATTAATCTAGAGAATATTTTATCTAATTTCAATTCACAATTTAATCAAATTCAAAATCCTCAACAGTTAGAGGAATTGAGGGTTAATTTTTTGGGAAAAAAGGGCATTATCACTGAGTTATTTGCTAACCTAAAAAATCTTAATAGTGATGAAAAAAAAATTTTTGGAAATGAGGTTAATAAAATACGTGATATTGTTTCAAGCAGTCTTGAAGATAAAAAAAATTTTTTTTTAAATCTTGAACTAAATGCCAAATTAGCCGAAGAAAAAATTGATTTATCGGCACCAGTTCGTCCAGAAAATAAAGGCTCATCGCATCTCATTACTCGCGTTAAAAATGATATAGAAAAGATTTTCGCTGAACTAAATTTTGAATTTGCCCATGGTCCAGAAATTGAAGATGATTTCCATAATTTTAGTGCTTTAAATATTCCTAAAAATCATCCTGCTCGACAGATGCAAGATACTTTTTATATGAAAGATTCAGATTTGGTACTAAGAACTCATACTTCTAATACCCAAATCAGAAAAATGCTGAACTCCCAACCACCTTTACGGGTCTGCTCTCTTGGCAAGGTTTTTCGTAAAGAATTTGATCAAACTCACTCGCCAATGTTTCATCAGTTTGAAGGTTTTGTTGTTGATAAAAATATAACCATGGAAAATTTGAAATGGACTTTGGAATATTTTTTACAAAAATTTTTTGAAGTAGATGAAATCAAGCTTCGCTTTCGAGCTAGTTTTTTCCCTTTTACAGAGCCATCGGCTGAGGTTGATATTAATTACGCAATTAATAATGGCAAAATTGAAATTGGCAAAGGTGATAAATTTATGGAAATTCTTGGTTGCGGAATGATTCATCAAAATGTTTTAAAAAATTGTCAGATTGATAGTCAGCAATTTCAAGGCTTTGCTTTTGGAATTGGTATTGAGCGGTTAGCGATGCTAAAATATGGCATTACAGATTTGAGATTGTTTTACGAAAATGATATTCGCTTCTTAAAAAATTTTGCGTAATTAATTTTGCTAAACAAATTTTTTTATTAATCATCAAAAATTTTTAGCAAGTTTTTAGCAAATCCTATCAGAAAAATCCTCCCGAAAAATCCTCCCGAAAAATCATCACAGAAAAATCATCCCCGAAAAATCAACTTTGGTAAAATTTTTTTTATTTAAAAAACTAAAATAATTTCAAAAAAATTATTTTAAATTTTGCTCATATCAATTACAAATCGATAGCGAACATCACTTTTTAACATTCTTTGATAGGCTTGATCGACATAGCTTGGCGAGATAACCTCAATTTCAGGAGTAATGTTGTGTTGGCCGCAAAAATCAAGCATTTCTTGAGTTTCACTAATTGAGCCGATAACTGATCCTGCAAATTTTCTACGCATCATAATTAGCCCAAAAGGATTGATTGCGTAAGGCTTATCAGGTGCACCAATAGCAACAAGAGTAGCATCAAATTTTAAAAGATTAAAATATTCATTGAGATTAATTTCACTTGCTGAAACGGTGTTAATAATTAAATCAAAATAACTTTGATATTTTGAAAAATTTTCAGGGTTAGCAACAACAAAATCATTGGCTCCCATTTTTAAAGCATCATTTTTCTTGCGTTCGCTATGGCTAAAAACAATAGTTTGGGCTTGCATTGCAACAGCTAATTTTAAACCCATGTGACCTAAACCACCCATGCCAATTATCGCTACTTTTGAATCTTTTTTAATATGCCAATTTTTTAAAGGAGAATATAAAGTTATTCCGGCACAAAGCAATGGTGCAGCCTTATCAAGAGCGATGTTGTCAGGAATTTTTAAAACATAATTTTCATCGACAACTATAACATCGCTATAGCCACCATAAGTTGGGGTTTTATTATCTTTTTCTAAGCTATTGTAGGTGAGGGTGTTACCATTTAGGCAATAATTATCTAAATCATTTTCGCAATTATGACATTTACGACATGAGTCAACAAAACAGCCAACGCCAACACGATCGCCAATTTTATATTTGCTAACTTTTGCACCAACATCGCGAACAATTCCAGCAATTTCATGCCCTGGAACCATTGGATAAATTCCTGGAAACCACTCGGAACGAGCTTGGTGAATATCAGAGTGACAAATTCCACAAAATTTAATATCAATTACAACATCGTTTTCTTTAGGTCTTCGTCTTTCAAAATTAAAATTTACAAAATTTGCTTTGGCAGATTTAACAGCAATGCCCTTAGCAATAATGCCTTGTTGAATGTTAACGGGATTATTAGAATTGGGGTTAGCTGAGTTTAAATTTTTATTGTCTTGTGTCATATTTTTTTATTTTTCTTAACTTAATTTTTAATTGTCTCAAGATTTTAATTGTCATACAAAATAAAGTCCAAGCAAAAAAAATAATTATTATTTTTAAGATCAAATAAGTTTCTAAAAATGTCGTAAATTGAAGTTAATAAAAAAAATTACTTAATATTTTAAATAAAATTTTTTTTAATAATAAAAGTTAATAATTTTGTAGATAATTTTTTTAAATATGGCGAATAATAATAATGATATATTAGGTGATATTGGTGGATTTTTTGGAGCATTGTTTGGAGCTTGTATTGCAGAAGATAGGAAGGCAAAAAAAGAGAATACTGATGTAAAGCCTCGGGATAAAAAAGGTGGTAATAATGTATGGCAAAATCTTACGAAGGCTATGATTCCAGATAAGAATGAAGTAAAACATTTAGCAAGGGATTTTGGGCAATTAGACGAAGCTGGAAGATTTAGGAAGGATGGATGGGGTTCGCAAATATCAGATGCTACTGAATATGCAACGGGACAGAAACCGCCCGGACTTGTTACTGGAGTTGTTGATATGATTACTGGGGAAACCCCAAAATATGCACTGCCCCTTGATGAAAATAAAAGAGCTAAAACAATTTCAGATTTAAAAAAATATGGTAAAAAAAAAGAAGGGGAGTTAGATGATACTGCAAATATAATTGCAGGGAATTTAGAGCAAAAAAATTCATGGGGTAATTATGAGCATCAATCATTGGCAAGTGCTGCTAATAAAGCTGGGATGTCAAAAGAAAAAATTGAAGGTTTAGCTAGAATTTTAGAACGGCAAACCCAAGCCAGAGAACAAGCGCAGAAAGAAGTTGATAGTTTAAGAAAAAGTCTTGGTGGAAGTAGAAATCCACATGGAATACCAGTTGGTGGAGGAGCAAGTCGATCTCCAAGCAGTTCTGGAGGTGCTCCGAGAGGTGGAGGTGGTCGTGGCTAGGTAATAATTAAAAACATTTTTTATTAAATATAATTAGCAAACAAAAACTTTTAACATTTAATATTTTTTTGTTTTTAAATATTAGAAATTTACTATTTTAATTACTATTTATTGGTGATTGTTAATTCACGTTGTGGAAGAGGAATTTTGATGTTATTTTCTTCAAGTTTTTTGTAGATTAAATTCATGACATCGCTTTTGGCATTGGCTCTGCCTTCAGTGATATCGTTGATCCAGAAATATAGCACATAACGAATCTCGCTTTCTGCAAAATCAGTAACATAGCATTCAACTTCAGGATAGGTCATGCATCGTGAATAGCTTTTGGCACAGCTGGCAATGATGTTTTTAGTTTTTTCTAAATCACTGCCATAGGCAACACTGACTTTAACTTCAATTCTAGCACGGTTATTGGAGTAGGTCCAGTTGGTAACTTTGTTGATAATAAATTCTTCGTTGGGAATCATAATTTCTCGACCATCAGAGCATTCAACGAGAGTATATCTGCCTCCAAAATGTTTAACTGTGCCATAAATTGAGCCGTTTTCAAGTTCAACAATATCGCCAACTTCAACGGATTTTTCGAAAAGTAAAATTATTCCGCTAATAAAATTTGAGGCAATTTTTTGCAAACCAAATCCAATCCCCACACCTACTGCCCCTCCAATTACGGCAAGGGTTGTCATATCAAAGCCAAAAGTTTTTAAAATTATTATTGCAACAATGCTATAAACTAAAATGTCAATGAATTTGCTGATGATGCTTTTGGTGCTAGATTTGATGCTTTTATTGCTGTCGATATAAGATTTGCTTTTACGAGTAATTAAATTTGAAACCCAAAAAACAATGATTAAAACAATGATTGCTTTGATGATTAGATAGAGCGAGATTTTTACTTTGCCAATTTTAAAAGATAATTCGTCGAGATAGTTAAGGGCAGGGTCAAGAATGCCAAAGATGTGAAGAATTAAGGCAGGCATTAAAAATAAGCCAACAGCATTAGCGATGAAGGTGCTATTTGCTGATACGCGAATGAAGCGAAGAAATAAAAATAGGGCAATTAATTTAATGGTCGTTGAAAACATTATTGCTTCGCGAAAGAACTCTTTATATATCGCAAGACCAATAATAATAAAAAATATTGAAGTTAATGGAAAGAGAATTGGTAAAAAATATCTACGAAATATTCTTATTAATTCATTACCTTGATTTGATGAAGCGCTGATTTTAGGGATGATGTTTTCTTTAATCAAACTGGTGAAAAAATATGAAGCAATGAAACATAAAGCAAGTGACAGCGATTGCCAATAAAGGCTTGGACTGGTAATGGTTTTTTCAATGCTATCTATAAATTTCATTTTTTAAATGATTTTTGGGAGTTAATTAAAAAAAAATATTTTAGCCAATTATTTTTTGCAAGTTTGTTTTGCTTTAAAAATCAAGTATAAACAAAATTGTTAAATTAAAATTTTTAGTAAAAATTAATTTAGTTATTTTTTCAATATTTTATTTAATTTACCATTTACTCGCCTTGACCAGAGCTGAAAGCTGGCTTGTTGTCAAAAAGATATAAACCTTCATATTTTACAAAATCCAGCTGGTTTTGATCAACCACAGCAATCATGGCAATAATATCTTGGTTAAAGATTTTAATATTAGGATTGATGATATCATGACTATTTTTGCCAGTAATGCCCTTACCAATAAAGCGTAGTATTGTTAGCCCTTGGCTATAATTGGGCATTTGATGTTGATCGATCAATGGCCATAATAATAAGCCCATAGCACTAATCATTTTGATTTCAAATTTTTCACTTTCCAATGTTTTAAGTTTGTTAAGAAGTGCTTGAAAATCATGATTCCAATCAATAAATAAATCAAATCCAATTAAGGTTTTATTAACAATATTGTTTGTTGATTGTGGTGAATTTATAGTGGTTTTCTTTGAATTCTCACTATAGTTAGCAATTTTTAATTGTTTTGGTTGATTACCAAAATTAGCAATAACTGCTTTAGCAAATTCCTTACAGCCAACTTGTTTTTTACTATTTGTGGAATTGAATATATCTGCAGTATGAATGCCATCTTCAATGGTGCGATAAAGAGCATTATGAATTAAATTGGCAGTTTGACTTTGATTGAGATGAACTAGCATCATTATTGATGCTTGGATTAATCCGCTAGGATTAGCAATATCTTGACCAGCAATATCAGGGGCTGAACCATGAATTGCTTCAAACATCGCATATTCTTTGCCAATATTGGCTGAACCTGCTAGCCCAACAGAGCCTGAAATTTCAGCAACGATATCAGAAATTATATCGCCATATAAATTCATAGTAACGATAACATCAAAAATTTGTGGTTTAGTGGCAAGACGAGCACAGGCGATGTCGATGATGTAGTGGTCTGTTTGAATTTGGGGATATTCTTGAGCAATTTCATCAAAGGTTTTGTGAAACAAACCATCAGTAATTTTCATGATATTGTCTTTAGAAAAACAGCTAACTTTTTTACGATTATTGGCAATTGCATATTCAAAAGCATAGCGAATGATTTTTTCACAGCCTTGTTTAGTAACGAGTTTTAAACACTGATAGCTTTGTTGGGTTTGGCGATGTTCGATTCCTGCGTAAAGATCTTCCTCATTTTCACGGATAACTACGACGTCAAGTTGTGCAAAATTTGTTTTTATGAAGGGGTGAAAAGAGCAGACTGGACGAACATTGGCAAACAGGCCAAGTTTTTTACGAAGTGTAACATTCAAACTTTTGTATCCTCCACCTTGGGGGGTGGTAATTGGAGCTTTAAGCAAGATTTTAGTGTTGTTCAAATCTTCCCATGCTGATGGCATTAATCCTGAGTTAAAGCCTTTTTCATAAATATTTTTACCAACTTCAATGATATTAAAATTCAGCTGAGCTTTAGCCTGTTGAAGGATTTGAAGAGTGCTATCCATGATTTCAGGACCTATGCCATCTCCATATGCAATTGTAATTGAATTTGTCATTTTTGAAATGTAAAATGTAAGCTAATTAATAAATTGTGAATTTACCTTAAAATTTTAATAAAAAATAATTAATTTTCAATCCTTTATTTGTTGTGTTAGATGAGATATTTTTATTTACTTGAATTGTGGCATTCGCTTGAAGAGTATCGCCTTAAAAATGGTCAAAAATTTGCTAGTTTTTTAAAAAATTTAGTGAGTATTTTGCTTATCAAATTGCAAAATTTTTGGTTAAAAAAAAATTTTATATCAATTACTTTGCTTACCCTGATGAGTTTGAGTTTATTTTGGCGAAGCTTTGAAGTTGGTCTGCATGGCAATTTTTTAAAATTAAATTTATTTGATAATTCAAAGAATTTTTTTTCACCACTTGATTATGCTTTAAATTTTTTTGCAAATGTTAGTGATAATTTTCATATAAATCAGGTTTTATTAGCTGAAATAATTTTTAATTTGCTCGGTGTTTTGTTGGCTTTTTTTTGCTCATTTAATTTGTCTAGGTCATTAATTTCAAATGATCTAAGAACAAAAAATATTTTATTATTTAGTTTAATTTTTTGCTATTTTTGTGGATTAAGTTTAAAGATGTTTAGTTTTCAGATAGTTTTGTTAAAAGCAATAGTTATAGTTTATATTTCATTATCATTAAGAGAAAATGTTAAAAGTAGTTTTTTTATAAATATAATAACAATTGGCTGTGGATTATTGCTAGTTTTGATCAGATGGCAATTGGTGTTTTTGCTCTTAGCTTTTGAATTAATGCAATTTTTTTCTTTAAAAAAAGAGCTTGTAAAATATTGTGATGAGGAGTTTGGGATATTTTTTGTTAAAATTAGATATTCGTTAAATTTAATAGCGAGGATATTGTTAACTTCATGTATTTTAGCGGTTTTAATGATTAATAAAAAAATTTTAAATCTGCATGATATTTTTGAACAAATTAAGCAATTTAATTTTGAAAATTATAAGTTTTTTTCATCGCAATTGGTTAATAGGTTATATCGGGAGAGCAATTCCCAAGGGTTTTTTGCTGTCTTATCAAATGAAATTTTGTTATTTTTTTTTACTTTAATAATTTTTTTTATGACAAATTGTAATCATAAATTATTTTACGCATTATCGGCAATAGATTTTTTAAAACAATTTTTAACAATTTTTTTTATAGCAAGTTTTGCAACTCTTCTTTTGATTGGCTATGATGATAAAGTATTGAAATTGTTATTTATTAATATTAACAGTTTTTTGGTATTTATGGTTTTTTTTAAATCATTAATTGCCAATAAATTTAATTTTAAAAAACATGCTATAGTATTGTTAATATTCATTTCTCTGGCTTTAGGAGATTTTTATGTTTTTTTTGAGGTAATTTTTTATTTACCATTTTTATGGTTTATAATTCATTTAATTTTTTTAAAAAGAATTGCAAAAAAACTACCTACCAAAACAATCTATAATGATTTAAACCAATTAGATAATTTTTTTCTTTTAAGAAGTCTATATTCCAAAATAATATTTATTTTGCTGATCACTTTAATCTGTTTTTGGGCATTTTATTTTAATTTTTTTCTACTCTGGCTTTTCAATACAGCAATTTTTTGCTACCTGCTGGTTTTTTTTGAAAAAATTAATTACAAAATTTTAAAAAATTATCAATATCATTTTTTAACTTCACTAACAATTTTTTTAGCGATTACTTATCTTGTTATTTTATCTTTTAAAGGTTTTGATTTGTCTGGGCATAGACAAAATAGTTTTTTTACTTATCAAAGAAATATTCTTAATGGCTCTATAGCTAATAAATTAAGTAAATTTGTTAAGCAAGAAGATGAGATTGTAATAATAGATGAACAAAATGTAATTGATCGAAACTCTTTAATTGCTAAAACCAATATTTTAGAAAAAAATATTTTTTTTAAAAATAATTTTATTATTAGCGAGGAATTGTCAAAATTAACAAACAAAAAAAATAAATTCTTCATAATCAATAATAGTTTTATTTTTAATAATAAATCTTGTTTAATATCTAAATTTGAGCAGTTGATGAGGGATAATGAATTTAAGGATTATTATTTTAAAAACCCCAAAGAACTCGTGCAATATAAAGTTTCACAGAATTTGCTTAAAAATTATAGTTTTTATAATAACAAAATTGACAATATCAATCTTGAAGAAAATTTTCTAATATATGATTTCATCTTATTACTTCGTTTGTAAAATTAATAAGCTAAAAAACTTTTGTGAATCAAAGGCTTTCTTTTATTGGTCATTAACCTTGACCTTTGCTTTACATGTTTTGATTTCCTCGTGCACTGATATAGGTTCAGATACCGCAATATATATTGATATAGGTAGAAAAATGGCTAATGGTGGCAAGTTTTACACGGAAATTTTTGAGAGTAATTTGCCTTATAATTTTTATTTATATGCTTTGCAATATAAAATATATCAATGGACTGGTATTAATAGAGTTTTGATGAGTATTTTTTTTGTTTGGCTAATATTCTTTATAACTTTATGTTTTGCAGTAAAATTTTTTAAAAACACCAAGCTAAGCGAAAATAAGCTCGCTAGTAATATATTTTTTTTAACATTCTTCTTGGCATTTTTACTTCGAACTCCCTCAATTATTTTTTTTGAAATTGGAACTAAGTCAACTTACCTAATGCTTAGCTTATTTTTATATTTAATTTTAAGTCTTGAGATGAAGCAAGAGCTCACAAAATCTACTTTAATTTGCCGAGGTTTTCTAATGGCGATCATGCCTTTTTTAAAAGTTTTTTACGTGATTTTTCCCATGCTAATCGAGTTATACAGATTATACAATGCCCGAAGTTGGCTTTTTTTCAAAAGAACTGATATTGTCTGGGGATTAATCTTTGGTTTAATATCTTTAAATATTACAATTTACACCCAGCCAAATTATTTTGTTTATATGGTTCCTTTGTGGTCAGCTATTTATCCACCTTACCAGAGTTTGCAAAATTATTTAATAAATATTAAATCTTTTTTTAATTTTTCATCTGTGCCAGTGTTTATAATTTTAGTAATTTCTTTATGTCGAATAGAAAAATTTGAACATGATTTAAAGATTTTTATAATCATATTGATCTCAAGTTTTTTTTTGATATTGTTTGAAGGATTGGTTAGTAATGATCAAACATCGATCTTTTATTTTTGTTCATATTTTTTCATTTTTTATATATTTTTAAATAAAGAATTTTTAGATTTATTAAACCTTTCCAGAAATATATTTTCAATATTAGCCCTTTTTTTGATTTTTTCAACTGTAATAAGTTCTATTTTATTTATAATTTATTCGTTAAATTATATTTTTTTAGTTATGTGGTTTATCGCTCCATTTACTTATTATTTTTTATATAAATATGACAAAGAAAATGCCCTTAGGATATTGCGATTTGGATTAATAAATTTACTTTTTTTTGGATTGTTCGTAATTTGTATTAAGGATTATTTAATTAAAAATGTTTTACATGATTTAGTAATAATTTTAAATAATATTTACTGGATTATGATATTTTCTTACTACGAAAAAAAAATAAATTCTCTTAAATCTCCAGTATTTTCTAGAGTTAGCTTTTTTATTTTGACATTTTCATCAATGTTTGTCTTTATTTTTTTGGGATATATGATTTTGTATGTGTTTTTTGAAAAAAATCATACTAAAACTCCTAATTATAATTATGATAGAATGTTTAGAGTTATAAAAAAATACGCTCCAAATCGCGATGATCATGTTATAATCTCTGGAGTGAATGCTGAAAAATATCCCTTATATATTCATTTGCAAAAGGATAGTTTAGTAAGGACTGCAACACAATTTATTCCAATTGATCTGAAAAAAAATACCAAGAAAAATAAAATTTCAAATAATTATATTATATTGAACGATATTATAACAAATGATTTGATTGATAGTATAAAAGATCCCAAATATAAAGTTATTACTTTGTCGGGTTACAGTTTTGTTCAAAGCAATCTCAACTTTAAAAATTCATGTCCAATTAAAAATATTGAAATTCTTTTTAGAAACCAAGAATTAAGGGATCTAATAAACAAAAATTTTGAATTTGTTGGAGTCATTAATCTTGTTAATAAATATACTACCGCAAAAACAACCCTTATCCACAAAAATAAAAAGATACAATTTGATCAAAATTTACGTTATTTCGGTCAACAACAAATATTTGTTAGAAAGATTAATAAATAATTTTTTACGTTAAAATAAAATAACAAAATTGCTGTTAAGCATTATGAATAGAAAAAAAATAATTTCATTAATATCTAATAATCCCAAGAAAATAATTTTTGGAGCTGGTTTTTTTTCTGCTTCAGCCTTTGCTCCATTTAATTTGGTATTTATTCTGTTTTTTTGCTTACCAATTTTTTATTTAGTTATTTTGAATTCATCAAGCCAAAAAACAGCTTTTATTAATGGCTTAATTTTTGGTTATGGATATTTCTTAGCTGGAATTTATTGGATTGCAATTTCATTGTTGGTAGACATCGCCAAATTTGCTTGGCTTGTTCCATTTGCCCTGACAATTATTCCTTGTTTTTTGGCATTATATTTTGCTTTGTTAGCAAGTTTTTTTAATTATATTATTTACCGATTTAAGATCTTAATTTGTTATCAAAAAATTATAATTTTAGCGATTTTATGGGTAATAATTGAAATGATGCGTTCAACATTATTCAGTGGTTTTGCATGGAATTTGCTTGGTTACTCAGCACTTTTTTCGATATCGTTTTCACAAATTGCTTCAGTATTTGGGGTTTATTTTCTCAGTTTTGTTTTAGTGCTTATTGCTTTGACTCCACTTTATTTTTTTGAAAAAAAAATCACCAAAATTGATAAATTTTTTTTAATAATCGTGGCAATTTTTGTGATAATAAATTTTGGTTATGGTTTGCTTAAAATCAAAAATAATAATTTAGCAAAAGATAGTGAATCGCTCAATATTCGTATGGTTCAAGCTAATATTAAACAAGAAATGAAATGGGATCAGGAGCAAAAATATCAAAATTTAATTAAGCATATTGAGCTAACTCGTTCAAGATCATTGTCCGATGTTGATGCAGTTGTGTGGTCTGAATCTTCTGTGCCATATATCATTGAAGACAATCAACAACTTTTTAAAATTCTAAAACTTGCAACTTCTAAAAACTCAAGCTTAATCACTGGAGCATTAAGGGTTGAACGCAATCAAAATCAAGAAGTTACTAAAATATTTAACTCAGTTTTTGTTATTGATAGTAATTCGGTAAGTGATAATTACGATAAGCATCACTTGGTACCATTTGGAGAATATGTTCCTTTGCAAAAGTTTTTATCATTTTTATTTGTTGATAATATAGTTGATAAAATTACTTCAGGAGCTTTGGGGTTTAGCTCTGGCGATGGAGCGAAAACTATTAAAACTAATAAATTTTCTTTTAATCCATTAATTTGTTATGAAGTAATTTTTTCCACAGAAATTATAAAAACAGATCAAAAACCTGATCTGTTTATTAACGTCACCAATGATGGATGGTTTGGCAAGAGTAGTGGACCATATCAACATTTAGCAATGTCACAAATGCGCAGCATAGAATATTCAATTCCTATGGTTAGGGTTGCAGGAACTGGTATTTCAGCTGGAATTGATGGTTATGGGCGAATTGTTGATAAAATTGCTTTAAATCAAGAAGGGGTAATCGATGTTAAGTTATTTAAAAATCAGTTACGAAGTTTTTATCATCAATATGGTAACTATCCTTTGTTATTCATGATGTTGGTTTTAACCTTAATAGTTTTTGTAATAGATCGAAAAAAAAGTTAGCGAATCGCTAAATTTTGTTCTTTGAGAAACTGCTTTGCTTGGGCAATGCTAAATTGCTGAAAATGAAAAATTGATGCTGCTAAAACAGCACATGCCCCAGCTTTTAAGCCATCTGCTAAATGTTGTAAATTACCAACTCCACCTGAAGCAATCACTGGTATTGAAGTTTGCTTGGCAATAGCTGATAGAATCTCAAGATCATAACCGCGCTTGGTTCCATCTTGATCCATAGAAGTTAGTAAAATTTCACCAGCACCAAGCTCTTCAACTTGTTTGGCCCATGAAATTGCTTCTAGGTTAGTTGCAATTTTTCCACCGTGAGAAAAAACTTGATATTGTCCTTGATTATTTTTTTTGACATCAATTGCCACAACAACGCATTGTCTGCCATATTTATTTGCCGAATCGCTAATCAGTTGGGGATTTTTTATGGCTGAGCTGTTGATGGAGATTTTGTCTGCTCCAGATTTAAGAAGAACTGCAAAATCATCACAATTGCGAACACCTCCACCAACCGTGAAAGGAATAAAGCAAACTTTTGCAACTTTGCTAACTAAATCAACCATCGTTGAACGATTTTCTTGGGAAGCTGAAATATCTAAAAGACATAACTCATCAGCATTAGCTTGATAATAAAATTTTGCCATTTCTACTGCGTCTCCGGCTTCAACTAAATTTTCAAAATTTACTCCTTTTACAACTTGATTATTTTTAACATCTAAACATGGAATTATCCGATTTTTAAGCATAAATTAAAGCATTCGGTTAAGAATATCGTTTTCTTTTTTATCAAAATAGCGATGTTTAATAACGGCAATTACATGAATAACAACCAAGCCAAGCATACCAAAAGCACTGATTTCATGAAGTTCTTTAAATTCTTTTGCTAAATCAAAATTTGTTGAAATTAAATTAGGTAAAGCAATTCCAAAAAACTTAACTTCAAAGCCATAAGCATTTGACATTAAATAACCAGCTAGGGGAGTTAGTAACATCAAAAAATATAATCCCCAGTGTCCAAGATGTGCAAGATATTGTTCGTATTTTTTCATGGTTTGAGGCAGACTAGGAGGACGATGATAACATCGATTAGCAAATCTAAAAAATAGTAAAATAATAACTAAAACACCAAATGATTTATGCATTTCATAAGCAAAATCGCGTTGTTGCGAATCATCGCCAATAAAGTCTGTCATATAAATACCAAAACCAATCATAGCAATTATTAAGATTGCCATAAGCCAGTGAAAAATTCTTGAGGTTAAGTGGTATTTCATAAGATTAGATAAAAGTTAAAAAATCATTTTTTAATTAAAAAATATTTTTTAAATCTTTAGTTAGCAAAATTTTTATTAAATTCAGCTTAAAGATTTTTTTAAATTGTGCGTTTTTGTTCAACAATTTCATAGCATTCAAGAATATCCTTTTCTTTGATGTCATCAAAATTTTCAAGGGCAATTCCGCATTCAAAACCACTTTTTACCTCTTTAACATCTTCTTTAAAGCGTTTTAAAGTTTTTAACGTGCCATCAAAAATGACAATGCTATCGCGTAAAATTCTCACCCGAGCATTTCTTTTGATTAAGCCATCTGTAACAAAAGATCCAGCAACTTTTCCAGCACCAGAAACTTTGAAGACTTGTCTGATTTCAGCTTGACCAAGATATTCTTCATTCTTGATTGGTGTTAACATTCCGTTTAAAAGCAATTTAAGATCATCGACTAAATTGTAAATTATTGAATAATAACGTATTTCAATTTTTTTGTTATCAGCACTATTTTTGGCTGATGAATTTGCTCTCACATTAAAGCCAATAATTAAGGCATTTGAAGCAACTGCAAGACTAATATCGCTTTCAGTTATTCCGCCTGTAGCGCTATGAATAACTTTAATGGCAACTTCAGAATTACTTAGTTTAGTAACTGAGCCAATTATCGCTTCAACTGAACCGTTAACATCACCTTTGATGATTAAGTTAAGATATTTTAATTTGCCTTTTCCAGACTCTTTAAAGATATCGCTTAAGGATTTAGCAGAATTTTTTAAAGCTTTATCTTCTTTTTCTTTACGAGAGCGATATGAAATAATTTCTCGAGCTTGGCGTTCTTCATTTACTTCTACAAATTTATCTCCAGCATTAGGAGCATTATCCAAACCTAGTATTTCAACGGGAACTGAAGGAGTAGCTTGGGTAATATTTTTTCCAGTATCATCGGTCATTTTTCTGATTTTACCATAAGAAGTTCCGGCTACAATTAAATCACCAATGTCCAAAGTTCCTTTTTGAACAAGGACCGTTGCAATAACCCCTTTGTTGGTATCAATTCTTGATTCAATAACTGCTCCAACGGATTTGCCTTGATAAGGAGCTTTAAGATCTAATATCTCAGCTTGCAATAAAATTGCTTCTTCAAGTTTGTCGAGATTGATTTTAGCTTTTGCTGATACTTCAACGAACATAACATCTCCACCCAATTCTTCAGCAACAATATGATGAGTTAATAATTCATTTTTAACAATTTTAGGATTGCACCCAGGTTTATCAATTTTATTAACAGCAACAATGATTGGAACATTTGCAGCTTTGGCATGATTAATTGCTTCAACGGTTTGTTCTTTAACTCCGTCATCAGCTGCAACAACTAAAATAACTATATCGGTAATATTTGCTCCACGTGAACGCATTTCGGTGAAGGCTTCGTGACCTGGGGTGTCAAGAAAAGTAATAAATTTACCATCTTTAGTTTTAATTCGTGATGCACCAATATGTTGGGTTATTCCACCATGCTCATTATCAACAACATTAGTTTGACGAAGAGCATCGAGTAGCGAAGTTTTGCCATGGTCAACATGTCCCATAATCGTAACGATCGGAGCACGAAATCTTTCATCGCTGTGATCAAAGCTTTCTTCTAGCGTATTTTCGACATCGGCTTTAGAAACTCTTTTGGGATTATGTCCAAATTCACTAACAATAATTTCTGCGGTATCAGCATCAATGGCTTGATTGCTTGTAACAACCATTCCCATCGCAAAAAGTTTTTTAACAACATCTCCAGCTTTTTCAGTCATTCTTTCAGAAAGTTCGGCTACGGTTATTAAATCAGGGATTACCACATCACGGGCAATTTTTTTATAATCCTTAACTTGATTTTGTTCAAAATCATTTTTGCTTTTAAATTTCGATTTTCTTTTGCGTGATGAACTTCCCTCAAAATCATCTTCAGAATCAGCATCAATGATGTAGGTTAATCGACGAACATTAATTTTTTCTTCTTTAATAAATTTCTGGCGATTTGAGCTATCTTCTTCGCCAAAACTTGTTTTGGGATTAATGCTTTTACTTTTGTTTTTTTTGCGATCTTTTTCAAGTTGTTCACGAATAGTTTTTTCTTTAGCAATTTTTTCGTCTTCAACTTTTTTACGCTCTAAAAGCATTTTTTCTCTTTGCTCTTTTTGTTGATTGGACAAGGCAACGCTTTGCTTGATCTTGTTACGAACATCAAAATTATCAAGGGTATAATTATCTGTAAAATTATTATTTACTGTTTCACTATCATTAGAATTATTTGATGATGCGATGTTGATGTTTTCAGAGCTAACTTGTTGCGCAATAACTAGATCATTATGATCAAGATTATTTTCTTGAGAATTAATAGCAGGTTGTTTATTTTTAAAATTTTTTGCTGAATTTTTGTTGTTTGTTTCAGCTGATCTTTGATGAGTTTTGTAATTTTTTTGAGGTTCTTGGACTATCTCATTTTTATTAACATCGCGAATTTTGTTGAGGATGTCGTTGGTCTTGAAATCATCGCTTGAAGGTGTTGAAGATGAAATTGCTTTGAATCTAGCTTCAATTTCTTGGCGATTAAGACCGTTGATTAAATCATCTTTTTTGGTATTATCTTTTTTTCTGCCTTTGATAGTAACATGAACTGCTGAGCCTGTAGTTTTTTTGTCCTTATTATGACTTTGACTTTTGATCCCAATTTCAGAAGAATTAATTGACGATGGAAGCTTTAAGGTGAGTTTTGATCTAGTGTTGTTGTTTATTTTATCGTCAGTCATGTTTGTTATTTAATTTTTTTTTCGAGATTTTTATTTAGTTTAATTTGAAAATAATTTGAAAAAAAACTAAATAAGTTTAGCTATTTTTTTGCAAATATTCCTCGGCTCGTCGTTTAATTTCTTTGGCAATATCCTCGTCAAATCCTTCAATTGAAGCGATTTCAGAAGACTCAGCTTGAACAATTGATTCAATATTTAAGAAACCTTCAGAAGCAAGAAGATTAGCAATCATATCTTCAACATCAAGAGCTTCAATGAAAAGCTTAGAAGCTTGATTGAATTCTGCTGATCGTCGTGCTGATTCTTGCTCTTCAGTCATGACATCGATTTTATGATTAACTAATTTTGAAGCTAGTTTAACATTTTGTCCACCTCTCCCAATTGCAAGGCTTAGTTGATCTTCGGGAACAACAACCTCGATGAGATTATTTTCTTCATCAACAACAACTTTACTAATTTTGGCAGGAGTAAGAGAGCTAATAACCATTTCTGCAATATTTCCTGACCATTTAATAATATCAATTTTTTCACCGCGTAACTCAGAACTTACCGATTGAACTCTACTTCCACGTATACCAATAAATGAACCAATAATGTCAATATCATCACGGCGAGAATAAATGGCAATTTTAGCACGAGAACCCGGATCACGAGCTACGGCTTTAACTTCAATATTACCTTCATATAATTCTGGAACTTCTTGTTCAAAAAGTTTTATTAAGAATTTTGGATGAGTTCTTGATAAAAATATCTGTGCACCAAAAGATTCTTTACGAACATCTTCGATGTAGCATCTCATGCGATCACCAACGCGAAAGCTTTCGCGAGGAATCAATCCGCTTTCATGAATTACTGCTTCGTAACCATCAACTTCCATGACAATATTTTTTAATCCAACTTTTTTAACTGAAGCACTGACTATATCGCCAATGCGATCTTTAAACATGTTAAATTCTTTATTTTTTTCAGCTTCTTTAACTTTACGAATAATTTCATTACGAGCAACTTGGGCAACAACTCTATTCAAATCGATAGGAGGTAATTCTTGGATAACAACATCACCGATTTCTGCTTGAGAATTATCTTTTCTAGCATGTTTTAAATCAATATGAGTTCTAACATCAAAATCTTCAGTATCATTGGCAACTACTTGCAGTTTGTTGGATAATTTAATTTGTCCAGATTTACGATCAATTTTGCAATCAATATCCAAATGACTTCCATATTTTTTTCGGGCAGCAAGTTTAATGCCTTCTTCCATAGCTTCTATAACTTCCTGAACAGCAATGCCTTTTTCATGGGCAATATTTTCGGCTACTAAAAGGATTTCTTTATTTCCCATAATTGTTAGATTACTTGCCATAAACTTATTTAATTTAATTTATTATTTTATTTTTTAAGAATATTATTTTAAACTGTTTTTTAGTTAATTTAACCAGTTGTTTCTTGATTATTTGCGATATTTAAGAATGGTTTTATTTAGGATAAGATTCAACTAATATTTCAGGATAAATTCATCTTTAATTAATTTTAGGAGTTATTTTTTTTAAAGCAACTCTTTATTTAATTTAACTCAATTTAATTTATTGAAAAAAATGGTTAAAAAATCCATTCTAAGCGTTGATAATGGCAGTTATAGCCATTGGGATTTTTTTGGAGATATTTTTGATGATAATCTTCAGCTTTATATATTTTTGAAGCTTTGATTATTTTGGTAACTATAGGCTTAGTAAATATTTTTTTATTTGAAGCTTCTAAAATAACCTGTTCAGCAATTTTTTTTTGATCAAGATCTGAGTAAAAAATAACTGATGCATATTGCGATCCTATGTCATTTTGTTGACGATTTAATTGGGTTGGATCATGGATTGAAAAGAAATACTTGAGAATTTTTTCATAAGAAATTTTTTGTGGATCAAAAATAATTTTTACCGCTTCAACATGACCAGATAAGCCAGTTTTAACAATTTCATAATTAGGATTGTCTGTAACACCTCCAGTATAAATAGCTTGAGTTTCCATAACGCCATCAAGTTTTGAAAATAGATTTTCCACTCCCCAAAAACATCCCCCAGCTAAAATTGCACTTTGATATTTTGAATTTTGACTTTGTTGAGCACTTAGAGCTAGATTATTAGCAGAAGTCAGGTAAAAAAGTAACATTGTTGTGTAGAAAATTTTTAACAAATTTATTTAGATTTGTTCTTGTTGAAGTGAAATTTGTTTTTGTAATTTTTTAATTTTATTATTATTGCGGTAATTATTTAAAAAATTTTTAACAAATTTTTGTGATAAAATTAAAATTGTTAGTAATACTCCGAGTAAAAAACAACTAATCATCAAAGTAAAAATTCGCATTGAAGCGATAAAGGGCAGGGGACTAAAATCAATATCAATAGTTTGACGATTACTTACCATAAAAATCACCAAGATAAATAATAAACCTAGGAGAATCAGATTGCGTAAGAAATTAAAAAATTTTTTAATATAGTTCATATTAAATTTTATTTGAAATTAACAATTCTTCTAAATTTCCAATATCAGTTACTGATTTATGATACCAAAGATTAAAACCTACTAAAGCTTGTTTGATTAGCATGCCTAGACCTGTTATTATTGGATTTCCTCGCTTTTGGGCTTGATAAAGTAAATCAGTAATTAATGGTTTATAAACAATATCATAAACCAGTGAATTATAATTTAGTTTTTCTAAGTTAAGAAGTAAAGGAGGTTGATTTTGCATACCTAGCGAGGTAGTGTTAATCAAGATATCGCAGTGATTTAGGTGATCTGTAAAATCTTCGAGTGAGAAATATTTTAAATTAATTTTTTTTTGCGAAGCAAGAGCAGAAAAATCAGCAATTAAATTCTCGACTCTGTGATGATTGCGATTGGTAATAAAAATATTTTTTACATCATTAGCAATTAATCCGTATATTATTGCTCGAGATGCTCCTCCAGCTCCAATAACAAAGGCATTTTTATTACGCAAATTATAGTTTGGATATTTAGCAAAAATATTGTCAATAAACCCTTTAGC
>JBJTWJ010000048.1:0-21442 GCA_046081665.1 Alphaproteobacteria bacterium
GCCATGCGTGATTGCAGGCAGCCGAGTCGGCACTGATGATTTTTTAGTGAGTCGGGCTGGTTGCTGCTGTTGCAGGAACTGCCGTGCATGGGCAGGCCCTGCTGCAGCACCAGCGGCGCCAACGCACGGCAGCAGGCAAACATGCCCAAGCCGCACAGTGCGCAAGCACCTGGCTGCCTTGCGTGTTCAGGCCGGCATCAGCCCTCCCACTGTGCACGCGCGCGTTGAGTTTTATTTGCAACAAGCTTGTTTGTGGTGCAAAGAACTTCTCAAACCAGATTGTGGGGTAGCGATAATTTGCATCGTTTTATTTTTTGGGGATATCAATTATTCATTGTTCTGGCTGCTTATGGTTATGTAACTGGAGTTACTCAAGCCAAAGAATATGCTGAGCCTGAGTGGTATGCTGATTTATTGTTACTTGTGGTTTGGGTATGTTATTTTTTAATTTTTATTTTAACTTTAAAAAATCGTCGTGAACCTCATATTTATGTTGCCAACTGGTTTTACTTAGCGTTCATTGTTACCGTTGCCATTCTGCACATTATCAACAATTTATCAATACCTCTTCGAATTGATAGTGCAACCAGCTATCCAATCTTCGGTGGAGTGCAAAGTGCTATGATGCAATGGTGGTATGGTCATAATGCTGTGGGATTTTTCTTAACAGCTGGCTTTATCGGCATCATGTATTATTTTGTTCCCAAACGTGCTCAACGTCCAGTTTATTCCTATCGCTTGTCAATTTTACATTTTTGGTCTTTAATTTTTATTTATATCTGGGCTGGTCCGCATCATCTTCATTACACCTCCCTTCCCGACTGGGTGCAAACCTTGGGAATGACTTTTTCAATAATGCTGTGGATGCCTTCTTGGGGGGGGATGATCAATGGTATCATGACATTATCGGGAGCATGGGATAAACTTCGTACTGACCCAGTTTTGCGATTTTTAATTACCGCAGTTGCGTTTTACGGGATGAGTACTTTTGAAGGTCCGCTGATGTCGATTAAAACTGTCAATGCTTTATCGCATTATACCGATTGGACCATTGGCCATGTTCATTCAGGGGCTTTGGGCTGGGTAGCGTTAATTAGCTTTGGAGCGCTTTATCATTTAGTGCCAATCTTGTGGAATCGCAAGGAGCTATATTCTATGAAATTGGTTAGCACTCACTTTTGGTTGGCTACAATTGGTATTGTTTTATATACGGTTGCAATGTGGATTTCAGGAATTATGCAAGGCTTAATGTGGCGATCTTACGATGAAATGGGGTTTTTAAGTTACTCATTTATTGAAATCGTTAAGGCTTCGCATCCACTTTACGTAACTCGGGCATTAGGGGGATTATTTTTCCTAAGTGGTACTTGCGTTATGGCTTATAATTTTTATAAAACAATTTCTAGTGATAAAATTAGAGATTAATAAATTTAGTTAAATTATCTTTTAATATGCTTCATCATCATGACAAAATAGAACGCAATTCGATTCTCCTTTTAATCCTTACGGTGATTGTTATTTCAATCGGAGGAATTGTTGAAATTGTTCCGCTTTTTCGCCTTGAAACTACTATCGAAAAAGTTGAAGGAATGAGACCTTATACTCCCTTGGAATTAGCTGGAGCGAAAATTTATAAACGCGAAGGTTGCTATGGTTGTCACTCTCAACAAGTTAGAGTTCTTCGTGATGAAGTTGAACGTTATGGTCATTATTCAATTGCTGCTGAAAGTATGTATGATTATCCATTTCAATGGGGTTCAAAACGAACTGGTCCAGATCTTGCCAGACTTGGTGGCAAATATTCTGATGAATGGCATACTCGCCATTTAATTAATCCTCGCGATGTTGTTCCTGAATCAATCATGCCGGGTTATAAATTTTTAATCGATCGTGATGCTCAACTTAACACTATTGGCGATGATATGATGGTGCTTAGAAGACTTGGAGTTCCTTATGATGATTCAATGGTTCAAAACGCTGTTTCAGATGCGGTGGTTCAAGCTTCTAATGATCGCGATAGCGATGCTTTATTAAAGCGTTATGGCAAAAAAGTTAGTATTCGAGATTTCGATGGCAATCCTCAAAAAGTTTCAGAAATGGATGCTTTGGTTGCTTATCTGCAGGTTCTTGGAACTCTTGTAGATTTTAGCAATTTTGAGCCAATTGGCTATCAGAAAAAATCCTCAATAGAAAAATTATCGCCTCAAAAAAATATTAACCAAGATCAAATCGAGCAATCAAATAAGGTGGTTAACGATGATGCTAAAAATATTGATGCCAAGAATGTTAACGATAAAAACATTAAGAAAAATGCTGATGGCAAAAGCAATGCAAGTCTTGACAACAAAGATTCAAAAGACATTAATTCACCAGATCTTGATAAAAAAAATAATGATGAAATTGCTGATAATAAAAACGCCAAAAATGATAAAAATTCAAACTTAAATTCACAAAATAAAAATCTTAAAGAACAAAAATTTAATGGTCAAAAAACTCAATTAATAAAAAATTAATAAAATGCTTGAATCAATTATCAAATATGCTCCAACCATTGCAACGATTATGTTTTTTACAATATTTTGCATTATTTTATTCACGGTTTTACGCCGAGAAAATAAAAAAAAATTTGCTAAATATTCAAGAATTCCCTTAGATGATGAAAAAATTAAAACTGATGATGAAAAAATTAAAACTGATGATAAAAAAATTAAAACCAAGTAAAATTATTAAAATTTAAAAATTACTAAATAAACCAAATATTTATTTAAAATGAGTGAAAATCCAATTAATAAAAATAATTTCTCAACCAATAAAACTGAGAAAAATCAACAACAAGATTTACATAAAAACCCTGATGACTCAACCACTGGTCATGAATGGGATGGGATTAGCGAATATAATATTGGTGCACCTCGCTGGTGGTTAATAGTGTGGATTATTTGTATAATTTGGGGTGTTGGCTATTGGTTTTTTTATCCAGCAATTCCTGTTGTAAATGGCAATACCAAAGGTTCACTAAATTGGAGTAAATATTCGCAACTCGCTGAAGCTCAAGCCATTGTTGATAGCAAGCAAGCTCAATATTTAGAAAAAATTTCTCAACTTAGTTTGTCAGAAATTCAAGAAGATAAAAACCTGCTTGAATTTGCTTTAAATGGTGGAAAATCATCATTTCAGCAAAATTGTTCAGCATGCCATGGCCGAGGTGCACAAGGCTATAAAGGTTATCCCAATCTCAATGACGATGATTGGCTTTGGGGTGGAAAACTTGAAGATATTTACACTACTCTTCTCTACGGAATTCGTTCTGGTCATGATAAAGCTCGAGTTAATCAAATGCCTGCATTTGGTTTAGATAAAGTTCTTAAAAAAGATGAGATTAATGCAACAATTGATTACGTTTTATCGCTATCTAACAAATCTAAACATAATCCCAAAGGTGAAACAATTTTCAAAGCAAATTGTGTTGCATGTCACGGTGTTGATGGTAAAGGCAATAGACAGTTAGGAGCTCCAAACCTCACTGATGCAATCTGGCTTTATGGCGAAAAACGCGAAGATCTCTATCAAACAATTTATTTTGCAAGAAACGGGGTTATGCCTTTCTGGGAAAAAAGACTTGATAACAATACTATCAAGCAACTTACTTTATATGTTCATTCACTGGGTGGTGGAGAAAAATAATATTTGTGATAAAAAAATTTCGCAAATTTAATTTTATTTCTTTTGCAAAAAAAACTATAAATTAATTATCAGATGACTTTCAAAGACCTGAAAAAAAATCTCCAAAACCTCCAACTTAATCTAATTAAATTTGCCATAATTTATAGCCTTATTACCCTGATTCTTCATGGTAAACCAATTTTGTTATTCACTATCGCCAATCTTGATTATAGGTCTTTAAACGGCGTAATAATAATTATTGAACTAATCATCGCCCAATTCTTAATAGTTTTTTTACTTGTGGGGATTCTATCTTTTATTCCAAAAATTCTTAAACCCTTTTGTATAATTTTTTTAATCTGCAATTCGATAGCTTGTTTTTTTATTGATCAGTATAATGTTATACTTGATAAAACTATGATGAGCAATGTTTTTAATACCAATTTTAGCGAAGTAAATCAGTTATTTAATCCTAAAATTTTCATCTATATTTTATTTCTTGGAATTGCTCCAAGTTTTGTAATTTATCGTTTAAAAATTTTATTCCAACCAAGTGCCTTAAAAAGAATTATGATAATGGCAATTTTTATTTTGGCAACTGCAATTTTGGCGTTTATAAACTCAAAATCATGGCTATGGATTGACAAAAATGCCAAACATCTTGGTGGTTTATCAATGCCATTATCTTACTTCATAAATTCCATAAGATATTCAGTTAGCCTAGTGAATAAAGGTCAACAAATTCAACTTCCCCAAGCTCATTTTGTTAACAATAAAAATACTTTGGTTTTCTTAGTTATTGGCGAATCAGCTAGAAAAGCCAATTTTTCACTTTATGGCTATCCTCGTTTAACTAATCCTTTACTTCAAAACGATCAGGTAATTGCCCTACAAAACACTACATCTTGCACTACCTATACCACAGAATCAATTAAATGCATGCTTTCTCATCTTGGTTCAAAATCTCCCTCACGCAAACCATTTGAACCATTACCAGTTTATTTACAACGTCACAATATCAATGTTTTATGGCGAAGTAACAATTGGGGAGAGCCAAAAATGCAACTCACTAATTATCAAAAAACTTCTGAAATAATTGCCAAATGTCATCATAAAAATTGTCAAAAAACTGATCATGATGAATCTCTTTTATATGACATTGATCAAGAAATTAAAAACTACTCCAATAAAAATGCCCTGATTGTTCTTCATCAAAATGGCAGTCATGGACCAAATTATCATAGCAAATATCCTGCTGAGTTTGAAAAATTTACTCCTGTATGCAAATCTGTTGAGCTCCAAAAATGTAATAAAGAAGAGTTAATAAATGCCTATGACAACACCATTGTTTATAATGATTTTTTCTTACATCAGCTTATTAAAGTTCTTAAAAAAAATAAAAAAATTTCTTCACTGGTTATCTATATTTCAGATCATGGCGAATCGCTTGGTGAGTATAATTTTTATTTACATGGAATGCCTTATTCAATAGCTCCTGATTATCAAAAACAAATTCCATTTATAATCTGGGCATCCGATAAATTTAAAAAGGAACATGATTTTTCCAATCATGATTTAGCAACTAGAACTAAGAATTCGCAAGATAATATTTTCCACTCAATAATGGGTGCTTTTGGTTTAAGAAGCGAGATTTATAACCAAGAATTAGATATATTTAATAAGAACAATTTAAATAAATAAATCATTTATCAGCGTTATACTTTTTAACCATCTTCCAAATCACTACTGAAGCAATTAAAAACGATGCAATAACATCTCTAATAAAATGCTTTTGATGATAAACCCGAAGATAGCCAATAACAATAGAATTTATATAAGCTGGAATAGCATAATAAAGATGATATCTTTTATGAATAAATACTGACGAAGCAACCGCTAAAGCGGTATGCCCAGATGGAAAAGAATAACCGCCAGATGAACTTGGTCTTTTAGCGTTTACTAAATATTTAATCAGATAAACAATAGCCATAAGACTTGCCAAAGGTTTAAACATTTGTGAGAAAAAATTTTTTAAATCATTCATCAAAAAAACAATCATGAACGCATAAAATGGGTTTATGAATTGAAGATAATCTTCAAAATTTCTAAACATTGGTTCATCATTAGAACAGTTATCAATTGCATAAAAACTAGCCAATAGAGCAATCGAAGTAACAACAGCCATAACCTGAGTAATAAATGAATAATTGCTATCTTTATTGATATTCATAAGTTAAAAAAATTGACAATAGTTTGAATCTAAAAATTTTAATTTTAGATAATAACTTTTAATAAAGATTTTTTATAATTTTAAAAAAATATAAATCACCATATTAGTAAATTAATTCTTAATCTAAGAATCTATGCAATTAAAGGAAAAAATTGGGGGGTGGATTTTTAGTTTTAAATTCAAAATGAAAAATTAATTCGTAAATTTAGTTCGCAGATTTAAATCTCAAATTTAGTTTTTGGATTTAAATTTAGGATTTAAATTTAGGATTTAAACTTGGGATTTAAACTTAGAATTTAATTTTTTGATTTAAAATTTAGATTTAAATCTAGGATTTAAAATTAAAACAAAGCGAGGTGTTGATGATTTATAACCTAAAAAAAATTTAAGTTATAAATCATCTTTTGAATTACATATTTTCAGAAATATATTTAACTGCGCTTCCTACGGTAGTAATTTTTTCAGCAGCTTCATCAGGAATTTCAATGCCAAACTCTTCTTCAAAAGCCATTACTAATTCCACTTGATCAAGGCTGTCTGCACCTAAATCATCGATAAAATGCGAACCATCGCCAATTTTGCCTTCTTCGACACCAAGGTGGTTAATAATGATTTTTTTCACTCTTTCAAAAATCTCGTTGTTGTTAGTCATAAAATTTATGGTTAGTTAATAGGAAAATAAATAATTATAAATTATTTATTTTTCAAGCAAAAATAATTTATGCTTGTAAATGTTAAGGGCAATTAGTTGATATTCATTAAAAATAACTATTTTCTAATTTACACTCTTGAAAACTCACTTGAAAATGAATTCATAAGATAATAAATGAATTTTTTAATAAATAAAATATACTGACAATAAAATTAATTTCAAAAAAATAAATAGCAAATAGAAATGATTACAATTTGTTTCAAAATATTTTTAAAATAATAATTTTGAAAATTTAAAAAACTACAAATTATAGATTAGGCATGATCGCCATAACTTGTTGTTGATTTCTAATACTAGATTTGTTATTTAAAAATGGTATATATCCCAAAAAATTTTCTAATAATTTTTTATCTTTTTTTATAATTTCAACTTCACGAATTGGCATTTTTTTAACATCAATTTTTTTCGATGAGAAATAACTTAAAATATCATTAATATCACCAACTTTATCAATGAGACCAACTCTTTCAGCTTGTCTTCCAGTGAATACTCGACCATCATAAATCTCTGAAATATTTTTACGATCCAACAACTTACCTCGACGCTGTTCAACCAGCTGAACAAAAAATTGATATGAATCTTCAATAGATTCTTTGATAACTCTCTCAACTTGTTGATTGGATTTTTCAAAAGGTGATGGACTTCCTTTAAGGGGAGAAGATTTATAAGTGTTAAATTTTACACCGATTTTACTTGCTAAATCCGTAAACTCAGGGGATTCCATTAGCACTCCAATTGAGCCAGTCAAAGTTCCATTATGAGCAACAATATAATCACTTGCTAAAGATGCCATATATGCCCCTGAAGCAGCTGATGAATACATCAAAACGGCAATTGGTTTTTTTTCATTAATTGCTTTGAGTTGATTGTAAAGAATTTCACTGCCAACAATTTCTCCACCCGGACTGTTAACATTAACAATAACTGCTACAACCGAGTTATCATTAGCAAGATCCTTAAGAACCTTACTGCGATATTCGTCATGATAAATTGCTCCATCAATTTTAATCGATGCGATATGATCGCCTTCAATTACATTGCTTGAAACATCAAGACCAAATAGCATTTTAAAGCATAATAAAAAAGATAAAACTCCAAATAAAAAAGCAATATTTTTCCATTTGTGAACTTTGCCTTTAAAGTAAACTAACGCAGCAAGGTTATCAGTGAAATTCATATTAAATGATTTTTAAGATTCTTGTTTTTTTAAAGATTCTAAAACATCACCAGCAATGTTACCAATAGTAGTACCGCTAGATGATTCAGAATAGATATGAGCTTCTTGCTCTTCAATTTCCATATCTTTGATTGATAAAAGTAATTTTCCACTAATTTTGTTAAACATGATTACTTTTGCTTCAATACGATCACCAACTTCAAACTTTTCGGTTTTTTGTTCATTTTTATTTTTTGAAAGATCTAGTCTCTTAATAATGGCTTTTAAACCAGAATCAAGCTCAACTTCCAAGAAATCTTTTTTAACGCCAATTACTAAACAAGAAACCACTGTTCCTTCGGCAACTTTATCAAGTTCTGCTTGGAAATTAGGATTATCAAGTTGACGAATTCCTAAGGAAATTCGCTCTTTCTCATAGTTACTTCCCAAAACCATAACTTTTATTTTTTCGCCTGATTTATATTTCTTTTGGACCTCTTCATTGATGCCATCATTTGAAATATCTGAAACATGAACTAAGCCATCAACACCGCTATCAAAGCCGATAAATAGTCCAAACTCTGTAAAGTTTTTTACAACACCTTGAACCACATCACCAACTTTATTCTTTTCAGAAAAAGCTTGCCACGGATTTTGCTCGCATTGCTTCATACCAAGTGAAATTCGATGATTTTGTGAATTTACATCTAAAACCATAACTTCAACTTCTTGTCCAGCATTAATAAATTTATTTGGACTTGAATTATTTTTTAACCAGCTCATTTCAGAAACGTGAACTAGACCTTCAATACCCTGCTCAATTTCAACGAAGGCTCCATAGCTAGTGATATTAGTAACTTTGCCTTTGAGAGTTGATCCCACAACATATCTTTGGGCAATAGATTCCCATGGATTTTGCTGTAATTGCTTCATACCAAGTGAAACACGCTTAGTAGCTTCATCATATTTGATTACTTGAACCTTCACTTCTTGACCAATTTTTAACATCTCAGAAGGATGTTTAATTCGACACCAAGAAATGTCAGTAAGGTGTAATAAGCCATCAAAACTTCCGAAGTCGATAAACGCTCCGTAATCGGTGATATTTTTAACAACCCCGTCAATAGCATCGCCAACTTTAATGGTTGATAACACTTTTTCTTTTTCAACATTTCTTTGAGTTTCAAGAACTGCTCTTCTAGAGACAACTATGTTTCCACGAACTTCATCAATTTTTAAGACCATTAATCTTTCGATTTTATTAATCAAAAAACTATCGTCAGGTAGTAACATGGTATCAACCTGACTTCTTGGCAAAAAGCAAATGATAGCATTAATATCAACAGCATACCCACCTTTAACTCGCCCAATTATTTTTCCTTCCACAATAGTTTTATCTTCCAAACACTGCTTTAAGAAATGCCAGTTATTGAACCTTCTGGCGTTGTCACGACTGATAATTAACTCACCTTTTTTATTTTCTAAACGCTCTAAAAAAACATCGACTACATCACCCTCTTCAACTTCGCCATCTCTTTTAAATTCCATGATATCAACAAATCCTACAGATTTTGCACCAATATCAACAGCAACACCTTTATCTGAAATACCAACTACAACTCCTTTTACAACCGAACCTTCAACTAACTGCTGGGAGTCTTTCTCGTACTCTTCAAGCAATTTTGCGAAATCTTCTTCATGAGATTGATTTGGCGAAGGATTATTTTCATTGTTTTTTAAATTTTCATTGTCTTTAAAATTTTCGTTTTTTTTATTTGTCATAATAATTAATTAGGGAAACCTAGAGCAAGTTGCAATCATCATTTATTTACAAAAAATAGCTTTAGCTATATTTTATTTTTATTTAACAATTCGCAATCATTTTTAACGATTTATAAATTTATTATAAATCTCTATGGTTAAGGTTAAACAAAATACCTCGACGGTATTTTTTCATTTTTTTTAAGAAAAAATAGCAAAATTGTAAATTTAAATTTTTTTTAATTTACAATTTAATTACTAAATCATTGCCATTGGCAAATATATTTCAAATTTTACTTATTTTGTTTTTTAAAATCAAGCTCAACAACAAAATAATTTAATAGTTGACTAATTTAGTATGGTATTTATAATCATGCGAATAAATAAATTTTGAAATTAATTATGATTTTAACAACTAAAGCACGATATGCAGTTATGGCAGTAATTGAGCTTTGCGAAGCCCAATCTAATCAACCCATGAACCTTGCCCAAATTGCCCAAAATCAAGATATTTCGCTATTTTATCTTGAGCAAATTTTTGCTCAATTAAAAAAATCGCAAATTGTTATTTCAATTAAAGGTCCCGGTGGTGGATATGTTTTAGCTAAAAAACCAAATGAAATAACAATTGCCAATATCATCACCGCAATTGGTGAACCCATTAAAATGACCAGATGCACTCCAGAATTAAAAGTCTGTAACACCAAAAATAAAACCTCTAAAACTAAATGCAAAACACACCATTTATGGCAAGGTTTAGAAAACAGAATTTACGAATATCTTAACTCGATCACCTTGCAAGATTTATGAGTATTTTTTTTGATCACAATTCAACAACACCAATGCATCAAGAGGTTTTAAAAGTGATGTCAGAAATTTATCCTCAACCGCTCAACAGTTCGGCAATTCATAAGCTTGGTCGACAAGCTCAAAATATTGTTGAACATGCCAAAAATGTTATCAAAAAATCACTAAATGCCGATAATTACGAAATAATATTTACTAGCGGTGCGACTGAGTCATGCAACCAAGTAATTTTTGCCAGTCAACAATCGCAATTATTTTACTCAACAATTGAACATGCTTGCATTGATTCGTGTAAGCCCAATAATAAAGCCATAACCTACTTTCCCTGCGATAATGATGGCATAATTTCTTTAGAAAAACTTGATAAAATTCTTGAGCAAAATATCACCAAAAATCCTACAAACAATAAAGATTTCATTGCTTTTGCAATGCTTGCCAATAATGAAACAGGAGCAATTCAACCTGCTCAAAAAATTGCCCAAATAATTCATCAAAAATCTGGTTTGTTTTTTTGCGATATTGTTCAGGCAGTTGGTAAAATTAAAGTTGATTTAGAAGAAATTAATGCTGATTTTGCTTGTCTTTCAGCCCATAAAATCAATGCTGTACAAGGGATTGGAGCATTGCTTGTTAGAAAAAATATTGAACTTAATCCCTTAATTTTTGGTGGAAAACAACAACAATCAAAAAGAGCTGGAACCCTTAACATCGCTGGAATTGCAGGTTTTGCCAAAGCCATGGAAATTGCTACTAATAACTTGGAGCAATATAGCAAAATCGCTGAGCTGCGTGATTACATGGAAAACCAAATAAAAAAAATTGCCCAAGATCATGTTAAAATATTTTGTGAAAATCAACCTCGCCTTGCTAATACCAGTCTTATTGCTCTTGCTAATTGCGATTCGCAAACTCAGATTATCAATTTTGATTTATCAGAAATTTATCTAAGTGCTGGCTCAACCTGCTCTTCAGGAACTACGAGTCAATCACGAATTTTGCAAGCTATGAATTGTCCTGAGCAATTCGTTAATAGTGCAATTAGAGTTAGCCTAGGATTAACTACAACAAAAACTGATATTGAAAAATTTATTTCAGTTTGGAATAATTTTTATCAACAAAAATTTTTTAAAAAATGACTTTAAAATTACCAATTTACCTTGACTATCAATCAACCACTCCTGTTGATCCACGAGTTGTTGAAGCAATTACCAAATCTTTGAGCGAAGATTTTGGCAATCCCCATTCACGAACTCATAGTTTTGGCTGGAAAGCTGAAGAGAGTATTGAAATTGCTCGAGGTCAAATAGCTAGTTTAATTAATGCCGATCCTAAAGAAATTTTTTTCACCTCAGGTGCTACTGAATCAAATAACATAGCCATCAAAGGTGTTGCTAATTTTTATAAAAATTCTGGAAAAAATCATGTTATTACCTTAGCAACCGAACATAAATGTGTTATTAATTCAGTTCGCGATTTAGAGCAAGAAGGTTTCAAAACAACATTTTTACCAGTTCAAAAAAATGGCATAATTGATCTCAATCAATTAGAATCAGCAATTAACGACCAAACAGCTTTAGTTTCGGTTATGGCCGTAAATAATGAAATCGGAGTAATTCAACCTTTAAAACAAATTGGTGAAATTTGTCGAAAAAAAGGAGTATTTTTTCACAGCGATTGTGCGCAAGCATTCGGAAAAATCCCTCTTGATGTTAATGATCTAAACCTTGATTTGATGAGCATTTCTGGACATAAAATCTATGCCCCTAAAGGTATTGGAGCAATTTTTATTCGCCGTAAACCTCGCGTTAGAATCAAGGCGTTATTTAGCGGTGGCGGTCAAGAACGCCAAATTCGCAGTGGAACAGTTCCAACCGCTCTAGCTGTTGGTCTTGGCTTGGCAAGTAAAATTGCCCAAGAAGAAATGAATAAGGATTATCAACATGTTAAAAAACTTAGTGATAAATTTTATAATGAAATCACTAAACTTACCCATATTTATCTTAATGGCGATGCAATTCAACGCTACCCAGGAAACCTAAACTTATCCTTCGCAGGAATTGAAGGCGAATCAATGATTATGGCAATTAAAGACCTTGCAGTATCATCAGGATCGGCTTGCACCTCAGCTTCACTTGAACCATCTTATGTTTTGCATTCACTGGGAGTTGATGATGAGTTAGCTCACACTTCAATTCGCTTTGGTTTTGGCAGATTCACCACTGACGAAGAAATTGATTATGCAATTAATTTAATAAAACAAAAAGTTAACCGTCTTCGCGAAATGAGCCCATTATGGGAAATGATGCAAGATGGTATCGACTTAAAATCGATCAATTGGAAATCTCATTAACTTAAATTTTTTAAAACTATATGGCATACTCAAAAAAAGTAATCGATCACTACGAAGACAATAGCAACATAGGCTCTTTTGGTAAGGACGAAAAGAACATTGGCACTGGATTAGTAGGTGCACCTGCTTGCGGTGATGTTATGAAACTTCAAATCAAGGTTGATGACAATGGCATAATTACCGATGCTAAATTTAAAACTTTTGGTTGCGGATCAGCAATTGCCTCAAGCTCTTTGATTACCGAGTGGGTTAAAGGCAAAAACCTTAATGAAGCTGGAAAAATTACCAACCAAGATATTGCTGAAGAACTCTCGCTTCCTCCAGTAAAAAAACACTGTTCAGTTTTGGCAGAAGAAGCAATTAAATCAGCAATTGAGGATTATCTCAGCAAAAAACAACTTGAAAATTAAAATTATTAAGAAATAATGAACTCTGTTAAAAACAACGAAACATTAACAAATAACAATAAATCTTCTCATGATTTTTCTAATCCTGTTGTTAATTATTTAACAATAACTCCAAGCGTTGCTGACCATATCACTAAGCTTATTTCACAAAGAAATGAGCCATGTCAAGGCATTAGAATTAATGTAAGAACTCGCGGATGTTCTGGAATGAGCTACACTATTGAATATGCTCTAGCTGAAAAAAATATCACCAAATTCGATGACCTAGTTTTATGCAAAAATAATCAAGGACAAACAATCCAAGTCTTTATTGATCCCAAAGCCTCAATGTTTTTAATCGGTAGCGAAATGATTTTTAAAAGCGATGAATTAACATCGGGTTTTGATTTTATTAATCCCAATGAAAAAGGCCGTTGTGGCTGTGGAGAAAGTTTTAAAGTATGAAAAATTTTTTTAAATTATTTAATATCGAAGAAAAATTTAACATTGATCTTGTTGATCTTGAAAGCAAATATCTTAATTTTCAAAATCTTCATCATCCCGATAAAACATCCAATAAAAGTTTAAAAAAAAGTTTGGATTTTAATGAAGGATACCAAGTTTTAAATGATGATTTTTTAAGAGCTTGTCATCTTTTACAACTTCAAGATATTGATATTTTAAATGATGAAAAAGCCCTTAAACCAGATAAATCAATGCTGATGGAAATTTTAGAATTGCAAGAACATGTTGAACAAATTACTCAAAAAAATGCTATTGAAATTTTTCAAAAAAATCTCAAAAACACCATTACTGATCTAATCAATGATTTCAACCATTATTACACTCATCAAGAATATAAAGTTGCAGGACAGTTTTTGGTTAAAGCCAAATATTTAAAAAAAACTCTCGCTGATTTAAAAATAAAAAAACAAAAATTACTCTAAGGATGTCAATTTTACAAATTCAAGAACCCGTAGACATTTCAAATAATTCAGATCCTAGTGAAACAATTATTGGTATTGATCTTGGAACAACCAATTCAATAGTTGGAGCGGTATTAAATAATAAAGTTAAGCTTTTTAGTGACGAATTCAATCGCGATATTTTTCCCTCAATCGTAAATTTTAATGATCAAGGTCAGATAATAAGTGTTGCCAAAAATGACAAATGTTTTTTAAGCATTAGCTCAGTTAAAAGACTAATTGGCAAGAATTTCGATGACATAAAACAACAAAAAATTTTAGCAAAAAAATATTTACCACAAATTGCTAAAAACTGCCAGAATCAGGATAGCGTTAGTTTGCAAATCGCTGAAAAAAATTATACAGCAATTGAAATCTCAGCAGAAATTTTAAAATTTTTAAAAAAAATTGCTGAAAACAATCTTCAAAAACCTGTTAAAAAAGCAGTAATTAGCGTTCCAGCATATTTTGATGAACAAGCCAAAAATGCCACTAAGCAATCGGCTCAGCTGGCTGGCCTTGAAGTTGTTAGATTGATCAATGAACCTACCGCATCAGCCTTAGCATATGGTCTGGACAACAATAGTCAGGGAACATTTGTGGTTTACGATTTGGGTGGTGGAACTTTTGATGTCAGTGTTTTAAAAATTGTTAATGGCGTTTTTCGCGTTCTTGGCGTAAGCGGAGATAATCATTTAGGAGGAGATGATTTTGACCATCTCCTTGAGGAATATGGTTTTAAAAATCCGCGTTTAGCCAAGGAAACACTTAGTTTAAATCCCCAATACCTTGAAGAACATTTAAAAATTAGCAAAGAAGATTTTGAAAAATTAATTTATGACAAAATCCTAAAAACTGTTAAGATTTGTGAAAACTTGTTAGAAGATTTAGATATTGACATAAATCAGCTAAATGGCATAATTCTTGTTGGTGGATCGTCACGCATTCCCTTAATCAAAAAACTTTTAAAAAAGAGTTTTGGAGATAAAATTTTAACCAATATCGATCCTGATCGCGTTGTTGCAATTGGTGCATGTCATCAGGCTTACAATTTATCTGGAAGCTCAAAAAATCTTCTCCTTGATGTTAATCCATTATCCTTGGGAATTGAAATGATGGGTGGAATTGTTGATAAAATAATTTACCGCAATTCAACAATTCCAATTAGTAAAACTAAAGAATTTACAACTTACGCCGATAATCAAACTGGCATGAAAATCCATATCGTTCAAGGCGAAGGTGAATTTGTCAAAGATTGTCGATCACTTGGTGAATTTGAAATTAAAAACATTCCAGCGATGATTGCAGGTCTTGCTCAAGTTGCCATAACTTTTAACCTTGATGCTGATGGCCTGTTAACAGTTAGTGCTATTGAAAAAATAACCAAGTCGACTGCCAAAATTGTTATAAAGCCAAGCTTTTCTCTTAGCGAAGAACAAGTCAAAGAAATGCTTTTAAAATCATTAAAAAATTCTAAAGAAGATATTCAGCTTCGCCTTTTAACCCAAACTATAGTTGATGCCAATCAGGATTTAGCAGTAATAAAAAAAGACTTAAAGGATAATAATTTAAAAATTAATTCGAAGCTTAAAAAACTTCTTCAGGAAAAAATTGCTGATCTTGAATTTTTGATTAATGAAAAAAAAGATAAGGACTTAATAGCCCAATGCAAAGATCAACTTATTGAAATTGCTCAACCATTGATATTACAAAAAGTTAATCAAACCATCAGTAATCAAGTTGTTGGAAAAAAAATTGATAATTTTTAATACCAAAAAACTGTTTAATATTATAACATATCACAAATATTTTATTCATGTTTTAAAAAAGTAAGTTTTAGTTAGATTTAATATTAATCTAATTTTAAAACTATGACACGCCCTATTACACGCCCTATTACACGCCCTAATACACCCCCTAATTCACCATCAAGTCCTAATCAATCTCCAACCGCTGACCAATTATCAACAACTACTCAAAAATCAATATCTCATGAACGGAAATTAGTTAGATTATTTCCATCCACTGATCAAGCACCGTCAATATTTTCAAGAGTTGGAAAACGTCGTGAATTTAGTGAAATTGGTGAAAATGGAATTGATGATCAACGTCTTTCAAAAATATCAAATAATTTTTCTGAACCATTTACAGATAACGCAAGTCAATTATATCGCGACGATTCCCTTGGTATATCCGCTGGTATAGATATTAAATATAATGGTTTAGACCCAAAAAATGATGACGAACTTCTGGCAATGATGTTTGCAAACTTAGAAACCCTCGATGCTAATGATGCTGAAGAACCAACCTCTTCTCGTAATTCTCAAAGCAATAATCCTTCATCACATCAAAACTTACGACCAACTACAAGTTTTCAAGCATTAGATAGAGATCATCAACAACGATTAGAAACAAGTCCACAACAAACAGCCAGTCAACAACAACCAGCATTTGTTAGACCTATACCCTCAAAACCTCGTCCATATTCAGCTACGCCATCTTCCACTGAAACCACAATAACTCCATCTTTTCAGCTCAATCCAAATTCAGGTTTTAGAAGACCTATTAAACCTATAGCTGATAACATGAAGGAAAGGGGGAAGGATCTGCGATTACAAGACCTGTACTTGTAAAACCTATTGCAACCTCACCTACAAGACCTATCTAATACCATTTCGATATCTTTAAAATTACAAAAAAAATTAAAATATTTTTTTAAAGTCGTGCCTAAAGGCAACGAGATGTTTAACAAAATTTTTAAACTTTTTTTAGTGTTTTAATAAATTTGTTGTTAACTAATACCATTTCCAATAATAAATGAATCAAATAGGTAGTTATAAATTAAGCTTCATCTTTTTGGCTAAAAATCTTCAAAAATTTAAATAGTCGTGCCTTTAGGCTTTGATCAAGATTTTTGAGATAAAAATCTTTAAAAAATGAAGCTGTATATCCATACAGCGTAAGGCCATGTCGTTGCTTTAGCACGACTGTTTAAATTTTTAGAGATTTTTAGCCAAAAATATGAAGTTAGAATTTTATTTAAAGATATTGATTTGGTATTAATTAAGTTTTATTTATTATTAACACAAAATAAAAAAACTAAATAAACTAGGCAATACTAACAAAATCTTTTAAGACTATTTTTGTTCCAGCTTTTTCAAAAATAATTTCGAGTTTTTTGTCATCAACTTTTACAACTTTACCATAACCAAATTTTTGATGAAAAACTCGTTGATTAAGCATTGAATCTTGGTCAGTTGAATCAGGTTTTGAAGCTTGATAATATTGATTGGATGATTTTTTAACAAAAGCTGATTGCCCAAAGTTTTTTGAGTACAGTGCTGGTTTAGTTTTTTTGTCTTCATAATCAAAATCTTGGGAAAATTCATCATCAAACTTATCATTTTTATAATTATTATTTTTACCATAAAAATTATTGCCAAATGATATTTCTTCAAAATCTATTTCGTCTTCATTTAATTCTTTAATAAATCTCGAAGGCATAGATAACTGAACATCGCCATACATATAACGACTTTTAGCAAAAGATATTGTCAGATATTTTTTAGCGCGAGTTATTGCTACATACATTAATCTTCGCTCTTCTTCTAAACCAGTTTTTTCATCAAGCGATTTTGAACTTGGAAAAATTCCATCTTCTAAACCCGGTAAAAATACCATTTCAAACTCTAAGCCTTTAGCACCATGAACGGTCATGATGGTTATTGCTTCTTGAAGATTTTTTTCATCACGAGCTTCAACCAATGACGCATATTCTAAAAATTCGGTAATATTGGCAAAATCACTTAAAGTACTAATAAATTCTTCGATATTTTCAATTCGACCTTGCGATTCAACGGTGTTTTCACTTTTCCACATTGCCAAATAACCAGTTTGAGTTAATAAATTTCTGGCAATATTGATTAATGTTTCAGAAGCAATTTGCTTATTAAATTGATCAAAAATTGTAATTAAATTAGTAAGAGATTCTTTGCCTTTTCCCTTTAATTCATTGCTCGCAATTGCATTTTTTATAACTTGCATGAGAGGAATTTTTTGTTCTTTGGCTTGGCTAAAAAAATTGGCCAGAGCTGTTTCGCCAATTCCGCGCTTGGGAACGTTAATAATTCGCGATAAGGCTAAGTCATCATCAGGATTGGCTACAACCCTCAGGTAGGCAATTGAATCACGTATCTCCATACGCTCATAGAATTTCATTCCCCCAATTACTCGATAGGCAATATTATTTTGCATAAAAGCTTCCTCAAATGCCCTTGTCTGATGCCCTGCCCTCACTAAAACCGCAATTTCATTTGGCTTAACTTTTTTATTACTTAAACTGTCTTTAATTTTATTAGCTGTCATTAAAGCTTCTAGGCGATCATCATTGTAAGCAAAAACTTTTATTTTTTCACCCTGCCCAAGCTCAGTCCATAATTTTTTACCATGACGTTGTTTGTTATTGGAAATTATATGATGAGCACTGTTTAAAATTCTCGTTGTTGAGCGATAATTTTGCTCTAAGCGAATCACTTTAGCATCACTAAAATCTTTTTCGAAACGCAAAATATTGGCGATATTAGCTCCTCGCCAACTGTAAATTGATTGATCATCGTCACCAACACAGCAAATATTTTGATTTATCAATGAGAGCTGTAAAAGCCAGCGATACTGGGCATCGTTAGTATCTTGATATTCATCAATCAAAACATAACGAAATTTATTTTGATAATAGGCTAAAACTTCTGGATCATTATTAAAAATCTGCAAATTCAAAGCAATCAGATCGCCAAAATCCGCTGAATTCATGGAACGCAAACGAAATTGATAGGTTTCAAAAACATCTTTAAGTTTGGGTAATGCCAGATCGTCAGCATTGGCTGGGGTTTTTAATGAATCCTTCAATCGTGAAATTTTATTAAGATAAGCTTTGGGTGCAAACTGCTTGATATCGATATTAAAATCAATAAGAATTTGTTTTAACAAACGAGTTTGATCATCATCGTCAATTATTGTAAAATCTGGTCTTAAGCCAACAACTTCAGGATGTCGACGTAAAATTTTAGCACAAATTGCATGAAAAGTTCCAACCCAAATATTATTGACCTGATCGCCAACAATTTCGCCAATTCTTTTTTTCATTTCTTGAGCTGCTTTATTAGTAAAAGTAACTGCAAGAATTTGCGAAGGATAAGCCAAAGAGTTTGCTAAAATATTAATAATTCGTGAAGTTAAAACTTTAGTTTTACCAGTTCCTGCTCCAGCAAGAACTAGCAAAGGTCCTTCGGTGGTTTTAACGGCTTGCAATTGTTGATCGTTAAGTGATTTTAACAAGCTTGATATTTTATCTGAATTAAACTGAAGATCATCTTGCGAATCTTGATTTTGATTGGTTAAATTATAATTTGAGGCAAACATTTTAAAAAATTATTTATTGAAAAAATTAATTGCTATTTTGCTGACAAAAAAAAATCTCTCAACAAAAATATTATTAAATTTTTTTAATTTTAATTTTTACGAATTTTTTTAGGCAAAGCAAAAAAAACGCTCTCATCAATTCCTTCTATATCAACAACCTTAACCGTTTCTCCAAATAGTTTTTTTATTTTATCAATAACCTCTTGAACTAAAATTTCTGGTGCTGATGCACCTGCAGTTAAGCCAATATTTTCAATGCCATTAAACCATTTTTCATCAATATCATCAGCATTATTGATCAAATAAGATGGCAAATTAAACTCTTCACCAAGATCACGTAACCGATTAGAATTTGAAGAATTTTGTGCACCAATAACCAAAAGCATATCAGCTTTTTTTGCTAATTGTTTAACTGCATCTTGACGATTTTGCGTAGCATAACAAATATCTTTAGTTGCCAAACCTTTTTGTAAATTAGGAAATCTTTCTTCAAGAATATCAACGATTTTTTTTGTATCATCAACACTAAGTGTAGTTTGAGTAACAAAAGCAATTTTGTCAGGATTTTTAACAGCAATATTTCTGGCATCTTCCTCATTAGTAACTAAAATGACTTCTTTTTTGACTCGACCACTTGTTCCTTCAACCTCAGGATGTCCACGATGACCAATCAAAATTATTTCATAACCCTCTTCTTCATGTTTTTTGGCTTCTCGATGCACCTTGCTTACCAAGGGACAAGTTGCATCAATAACATCCAGACCTCTTTTTAAGGCATCTTCTTCAACTTGATCTGATACGCCATGAGCTGAAAAGATTGTAATTGCTCCTTGCGGAATTTTATCGACCTCATTAACAAAGATTGCACCCTTCTTTTTCAAGGACTCAACCACAAATTTATTGTGAACAATTTCATGACGAACATAAACAGGTGAGCCAAATTTTTCAATAGCCTTTTCAACAGTTTCAATAGCCCTTCTTACTCCCGCACAAAATCCGCGTGGTTTAGCCAAAATAATTTGCATAACTTAATTTCGATTTTTTTTGAAATAAATTTTTAAATATTATAAAATATTTGACCTAAGCAATCAAGCCCTATTTTAACAGTTAAAAATAGCCATTGTAATCAATTTTAAAAAAATATATTTTTTTAAAAAATTCTCTCTACTATGTAACTAAAAAAACATAATTAAAACAAAAAAAATGTTAAATTATTTTTTAAAACTAAAAAATTTTGATAAAAACTTTCGGATATTTGCCCCAATTTCATTAGCTTTAATGCTTGTTTTCTTGGGTCTTGGATCATTGGCAGTTATTAACTCACCACTTGATTATCAACAAGGCAATGCGGTGAAAATTATGTATCTACATGTTCCATGTGCATGGTTAGCGTTAATGATTTATTGTCTTTTAGCACTGTTTAATTTAGCAGGATTTATTTGGAAAAACCCATTTTTTTACATTATCGCTAAAGCCATTGCCAAAATTGGCTGTCTTTTTACGCTAATCACTTTAATCACTGGCAGTATCTGGGGTAAGCCAATTTGGGGAACTTGGTGGGTTTTTGATCCTCGACTTACCTCAATGTTAATTTTATTCTTTTTATATCTTGGATATTTAATTTTACTTGGTAGTTTTGAAGATCAAAGCAAAGGTGAAAAAATTAGCGCAGTGATTTCAATCATTGGCTTTATCAATATTCCAATAATAAAATTTTCTGTTGAATATTGGAACTCATTGCACCAAAAGGCAAGCATTATTAGAAGCAAGGGCATTGCTATTGATCCAGCAATGTTAAAACCATTGATAATAATGAGCGCAATGTTTTTTTGTTACTTTATTTTTTTATCACTAGTTTTAGTTAAAAATAGTTTAATGTTAAAAAAATTAAATAAAAAATATTAATTATGACATATGTTGTTACTGATAATTGTGTAAAATGCAAATACACTGATTGTGTTAGTGTTTGCCCAGTTGATTGTTTTTATGAAGGA
>JBJTWJ010000049.1:0-22225 GCA_046081665.1 Alphaproteobacteria bacterium
CCTTTAAAAATGTCGTTGCTGTAAGCACGACCTTTAAAAATGTCGTTGCTGTAAGCACGACCTTTAAAAATGTCGTTGCTGCAAGCACGACCTGTAAAATTCCGTTGACTAGAACGACCGGCAAAAAACATGATCTTTGCAGTTAAGGCAAGATTAGAAAACAATATTTTGTTAGAATTTTAATAATTTTTAAAACTTTTAAAGATTGAATTGGTGTAAGTATGAAAGGATTATAAAAAAACTTACCAGCTAAATTTATAAAAAATAAAAAACATAAAAATTAACTAACTTTAATCGACCATTTCTTGCCAAGATAAAGCTCGATAGACTTGCGCTCCTCAGAGTTTAAAGCTCGATCAAAAATTATGATTTCACCAATCGTGCCATTCATAAATTCAGTGTTAAAAGTCTTGCCAATTGTGTTATTAATTGAAGTAGAAATTCTGTTAGTGGCTGGAAATGAACTTCTAAAAACCCCATCACTATAACCCTCTCTTTTTGTCAAATCATATAAAAAAGTGTGAATGGTATTTTTACGAACAGTAGAAGAATTTGTAACATAAAGATCATTACCCCACCAGTAATTAACCATAGAAGTACTGCCATCGTAACGAAAGGCATTAGCGGTGAAATTTGAATTGTAAGTTCCTGAACCAAGAAGTCCGCATGCACAAAGTGAGTATGTCTGAGAAACAAAAAAAATGGTATAAGGGATGTTGTTAAAAGGAACAGTTCCATCGGGAATATTAAAAAAATCTTGATCTGTAAACCTAACTACCGGCAAGGCGGTAGTTTCGTCAATAAAAAATTGAGGTTTATTAAGATCTGTAGTTTGAAAACCATTAAGTTTAATCGATGACTGAATATTGTTGTCATACCAATTGCTAAGTAGAGAACCCGCAGACATTTCGCTTTCATTAAAACTTTTTTCGCCAACCGATTCATACCATGCAATCAAATTTTTAATAGTGGGTACTGGAGAAGATAAAGTAATTGATCTAGCAGACATCAAACGCATTTGATTAATCAAGCGTGATGACTGGGTTACGCCAGCAACTAAAATTCCAATAATCAAGATAACTATTGATAATTCTATAAGCGAGAACGCTGATTTTTTGTTCATAAATAAAATAGTAAGATTGTTAATCAAAAAAAATTATTAGCTTGCAATAAGTTAAGAATTATTGAAGATTTTTATAAGGAATTAACTTAAACTATAGACAGTCAATTATTTATGTTATAAAAAATATTTTTTAAAATGAACTATGAAAAAATAAAATTAAATTCATTTAAAGACTTGTAAAATTTCAATCTTTAAAAGTTTAAAAAAAAATCTAACTCAATATTTTTGCCAGTCGCGGCTTACAGCAACAAAAGGGTTTTTCCCGTCGTTGCGTTAGCACGACCAGAAAACCCCATCGTTGCGTTAGCACGACCTATAAAAATTTCGTTGCGACAGCACGACCAGAGAAAAAACAATCGTTGCGATAGCACGACCAATTAGAATTATTATAATTTTATTTAAAAGCTTAATTTGGTATTAATTTATTTTAATGGCATATTTTTTACTTAGATAACCATTGACAGCTCTAATTTCATCAGGCTTTAAAAATCTATCAAAAACTAATATTTCTGAAATTAAACCCGAAAAATGGTAATTAGCAACAGCATCATTTCCACCAATATAAAATAAACCAGATCCCAAATTTAAATTGGCAGGAGCTTGGGAAGAGCCTGTAGAAGCGGTATTGGAATTGTTATAAACCGAGATATTGTTGGTAGTGACATTGTTATTAACCGATATGATTGTAATGTAATTAGTATTTACCAAGACAGATGTTGGAAAATAATTATTGGCCCAACCTGAAAAGCCAATAGTTCCAGGATTTTGTATAACAATCGAACCAAGGCGATCAAAACTCACAGGGTTTGTGGTCTGACCAACAATCTGTCGACCGTCAATTGATGAATTATTATTGCTTCTCCATACTGCTACCAAGCTATAGTTTTTATCTGACGCAGGAAGAGGGGACGTTGGCGAACTAAATAAGGTTTGATTTACGCCGTTAAAATTAATTGAGGGCAAGCCATTTATTCCATCAGCTTTAAAGGTTGGTTGCAAAGAAGCGTTGGACTGCGAAACGTTAATTTTAAATGAATTATTAAATTTGGAGTCATTCCATGTGAGAATTGAATTACCATCATCAATTTGTGAACTTCCCGCTGAATTTATAACGGAATTATCAAGAGTAGTTTCTGCCCAAAAAGCTAAATCAGCAATAGCTGAAACTTCTGACGATCTGGTCATTGATTGAGCTACGGTTAACCTAATTTGGCGAACTAATCGCGAAGATTGAGTAACCCCAGCAACCAATATCCCAATTATAAGAATAACTATTGAAAGCTCAATTAATGAAAAGGCTTGGGATTGCTTAATTGTTTTAAAATTTTTTTTTAACATATTGCTGAAAATTTAGATTAATTATGAATTAATAATTTGAAATTTAATTAAAATAAATTGCAAAGGAAATTCACAAAAAAAATTATTGTGAACAATTAAAAAAATTATAACATAAAATCGATTCAAGGTTGGTTTAAAAGTAAATTTTAGCTACATTAAAAAAAATTATAAACTTGCATTTAGAATTTTTTTGTCGAGAATTATAAAATAATAAATATTCAGGGGCTATAGCGCAGTTGGTAGCGCGTTTGCATGGCATGCAAAAGGTCACGAGTTCGAATCTCGTTAGCTCCACCATTTAACTCAAGACATCCGGTATTCTTTAAGATGCCATGCTTAACTATTTTATTTCAAAGTTTTTTTTCAAAAAAACTTAAGCTAAATTCTCCAAAGTTTTTTCTCAAAAAAACTTTGTGGGGCATGCAAAAGGTCACGAGTTCGAATCTCGTTAGCTTAAACCATATAATAGCTTGTACCCCTAGATTAATTCTAAAACCCGCAAAGCACTGGGGCTGTATACCATCAAGTGAGTAGCTACAGCCCGAAAACTTCTCAAGTTTATGGATAATGTTTAGCGCTGTAATACCAATTCGATATCTTTAAAAAAAATTGTTAGAATTTTAATTTTTTTTGTAATTTTAAAGATATCGAAATGGTATTATGCGTTGTAAGATCGAATTATCTAAGCTAAAGCCAATTAGAATTAATTATGTATATTTTTATTGATTTTAAGGGTTAGCATAAGATAATTTTTTGAAACAAAAATTATCAACACTAAAAATTAACATCTAAGTTATGATTGAGCATCAAATAAATGAAAAAAAACTAGGGCGAGGATTGTCAGCACTTCTAGGTGAGAACAAGGCCAAGAATCCAGCAAACACCAATTTAAAAAATAATGAAATTGTTGAAAAAATTGCCATCGATAAAATAATTGCAGGGATTTATCAGCCTAGGCAATTCTTTGCTCAGCAAGAAATTGAAGAATTGGCTGAGTCGATTAAAGAAAATGGCGTAATTCAACCAATCTTACTTCGTAAAAAAAGTGATGAAGATTCTTTTGAAATAATAGCTGGCGAGCGAAGATTTAGAGCAAGTAAGCTTGCAGGCTTAAAAGAGATTCCAGCAATTGTTAAAAAAATTAACAATCACGATGCTTTAGAAATCGCCTTGATTGAGAATATTCAACGCGAAGATTTATCGGTTATCGAGGAAGCTCGCGGTTATCAAAGATTAATTGATGAGTTTTCTTACCTACAAGAAATGATTGCTCAAAAAGTTGGTAAGAGCAGAAGTCATGTTGCCAATCTTTTAAGGCTTTTAAATTTGCCAAAAGAAGTTCAAGATTTTTTGGATAAAAGATTGTTATCGATGGGTCATGCTCGAGCAATAATAAACGCTGAAGATCCTGAATCTTTGGCAAAAAAAATTGTTGCCCAGTCGTTAACGGTTCGTCAAGCTGAGGAAGTTGCTCGTGAAGAAAAAATTGACAAAGCACGAAATGTTCCTGTGTTGTTTAGAACGGAATCTAAAATTAAATTTATTAACTCTGATCATTTAACCAAGCTTGAAAATCAACTCAGCGAACTAAGTGGTTTGCCGGTTAAAATTTCATATAACGGCTTTAAGGGAAATGGAAAAATCACCATTAATTTTACTGAAATTGAAGCAATTCAGGATTTGATTGAAAAAATGCAAATTAATTGATAATTAAAATATTGAGGGATAATTAGAAATTAAAATATCCATGAAAATTAATATTTAAAAATTAACTTTAAAAATAATATTGGTCTAAAAAATCTAATTATAGCTTGATTTTTTTTAAAATTAATAAATCCTGATTTAATATTAACATTTAATTGATTTTGTTATTTCCTGATAAATGTAAGTTTATAAAAAAATATGGATGCCATTCACCCAATAATTTCAACACTTGTTATCAGTATCATTTTTGCTTTTACTTTTGGCTTTATGGCTAGCTATGCCAAACTCCCAGCGATTGTGGGTTATATTTTTGCAGGAATTTTCTTATCACCAAACACCCCAGGTCTTATCGCTGACGTTGAGATTACTAAGCAATTAGCTGAAATTGGTATTATTTTATTGCTTTTTGATGTTGGACTGCATTTAACAATTGATGATCTTCTAAGAGTAAAAAAAATAGCTATAATTGGAGCATTATCTCAAATGGGATTGACGGCAATTTTATCTTTATGGCTTATTAATTTTTTGGGTTTTGCTTTAAGTGAAGCGATAATTTTTGGACTCTCCATCGCTGTGGCAAGTACAATATTATTGATCAAGCAATTTGATCAATATCATCTTAAATCAAGTGAGACTGCTAAAATTGCCATTGGCTGGCTGGTGGTTGAAGATATTGTGATGATCTTTATTCTTGTGCTCTTGCCAGTCTTAGTGGAAATAAATCACAAAAACTTATCAATAGATTTTAAAGAAATTTCCAAAATTCTTTTGGAAGTGATGCTGAAAATTGTTTTATTTATAATTGCTATGATCACCATCGCCAAAAAAATTCTGCCAATTTTTATGATGGAAATTTATAAACAACGATCAATGGAATTAATCTCTTTAGCTGTTTTATCAGTTGCAACTGGCTTTGCATTTATTGCTCATATTTTTTTTAATGCCTCATTTGCTCTAGGAGCATTTTTAGCAGGTTTTGTTTTGAACAAAAGTTTAATCGGTAGAAAAATTGTTAAAAAAACAATACCTTTGCGTGATATCTTCAGCGTTTTGTTTTTTATCTCGGTTGGACTTTTATTTGATCCAAAAATTATTTATAATCAACCCTTGTTAATTTTAATAGCATTGTTCTTGATTGTTGTCGTTAAGTTTTTAATCTCATTTGTAATCATGAGATGTTTTAAAAAGAATCTTCAAGAAAGCATTTTGCTATCAGTTGGCTTGGCCCAGATTGGTGAGTTTTCTTTCGTTTTAATAGCTCTGGGCAATAAAATGAATATTTTATCACAAGATCTTTATGACGCGTTAATCTGCTCGGCAATTATTTGTATAATAATTAATACATTTTTATTTAGATTAATTAAAAAATAAAATTTTAAATCATCATGGATAGCCAAAATATTATAGTTAATAATAATTTAATTTTAGGGGCTGATTCATTTGGCAATAAAATTTATTCGATAAATAAAGATTACAGCTCAATGCTTCTAGTTGCACCTCATAGCTCAGGCAAGGGGGTTTGCTTTACAATTCCTAATCTTTTATTTAATAATGATTCGGCTATTGTTCATGACATAAAAATGGAAAATTATTTGTTAACAGCGGGTTTCAGGGAGTCAATTGGTCAGCAAGTTTTTTTATTTAATCCATTGGGAGGTGAAGGGTATACTCATCGCTATAATCCACTAGATTTTCTTGGTTTTGATGAGGAAACAATTTTTAACAATATTGAAAAAATAGTTTTTTTGTTAATAAGACAACAAAATGAATTAGCAACTCAAGCTCGACATCTATTAACTTCGTTGATCCTTTATCTAGCAGTTAATAACAACAAGGTCAAATCGATTGGTGAAGTTTGTCGAATAATTTCAGGAAATTTTATCGAGGAGATATCGCAAGCAATACAAAAATTTTCTAATAAAATTCATCATTTTGCTTTAAATCATTTACAAAATTTTTTAAATAAAAATGATAGTGAGCAAAATTCGATTATTCGTTTTCTAAACAGTTGTTTAGAACCTTGGCATAATCCGCTTATTGATTATGCTACCTCAGTTTCAGACTTCAATATTGGAGATTTTAAGAAAAATAAAATTACACTTTATGTTGGGCTAAATCCTTGCGATATTGAAAGACTTAAGCCTGTAATGCAATTTTTTTATGATCATGCACTTGATCAGCTTATGATCAATAATGACATATATGATCAAGAAAATAAATACCAAGGTTTAAGTTTATTTCTTGACGAATTTTATTCGTTGGGTAAATTATCAATGCTTGAATCAGCTATTGGATATTTCAGGGGATATAAAATAAGGGTAATATTAATTTCTAGCGATTTTGAAAGAATAGAAAATATCTATGGTGAAGATATTGCTAGCTCAATGATTTATGATTGTTCCTATAAGATTTTTTATGGAGGAGCAACTCCTAAAACTGCCCATAAAATTTCGCAATATTTTCAAGATCGCAAAAACAATATTGAATTCTTAACATGGCAACAAGTCATGAATTTACAGAGTGATCAAGAAATTTTAATTCATCTTGAAAGATCTGCTTTAGCTAGTAAATTTTATTATTTTAATGAAGAGGAATTTAAGAAAAAAACAAATTTATAATTTAAATCGACATGACTTATGCTATTGAGATTGAAGGTCTCAGCAAAACCTATCAGAAATCTGCAAAAAATCCCCCTAAAATTGCTTTACAAAATATTGATTTAAAAATTAAACAAGGATCATTCTTTGGTTTGTTAGGTCCAAATGGTGCTGGCAAGTCAACAATCATCAACATCATGGCTGGATTGGTTAACAAAACTGCAGGTAAGATAAAAATTTCGGGAATTGATATTAGTGAAAATCCAGTAGCATCAAAATTTAAAATTGGCATAGTTCCCCAAGAATTAATCATCGATCCATTTTTTAATGTTTATGAAACTTTGGAAATTTATGCTGGTTATTTTGGCATAAAAAAATCTTTACGAAAAACTGATGAAATAATTGAAGCTTTGGGATTAAAAGATAAAGCCAAGGCCAAGCCAAGAAGTCTGTCTGGAGGAATGCGTAGAAGGCTATTGGTAGCAAAGGCATTGGTTCATAATCCAGAAATTTTAGTGTTGGATGAACCTACAGCAGGGGTAGACGTCGAGTTGAGAAATCAGCTTTGGCAATATGTTAAAAAATTAAATGTAGAAAACAAAACCACTATTTTACTTACCACTCATTATCTTGAAGAAGCAGAGCAATTATGCGATGAAATTGCGGTAATAAACAAAGGTAAAGTTATAGCTTGCGATAAAAAAATTAACTTGATGAAATTGCTTTCTAATAAACAACTTGTCATTTCTTCGCAATCAGCAATTGCTAAAGAAACTTTTAATGAATTGGAAAATCTAGAAATTAAATTCAATAGTGATGACGAAGTTGTGATAACCTATGATCCAGAAAAATTAGCAGTTGAAAAAATAATTAATCGCATTGTTAATTCTAAAATGCAAATTAAGGATATTTTAACTAAGCAACCTGATTTAGAGGAAATATTTAAACATCTTATAAAACAACAATGAAAGACTTGATATCAATTGATCAACTAAGCGTTAAACAGATTAATGAAATTTTGGACAACGCTGATTTAATATTTAAAAACCCTGATCTTAAAAGCAATGCCTTGGAAAATAAATTATTAATTAATTTTTTCTTTGAAAATTCGACAAGAACCAGAATGTCTTTTGAGATAGCAATGAAGAGATTGGGAGGAAAAGTTTTAAATGTTGATATTTCGCTTTCTTCTTTAAAAAAAGGTGAGTCAATAATTGATACCGCAAAAACAATTAATGCTATGAAACCTGATTTTGTAGCGATTCGCCATAATTCCAGCGGAATTGTTAGTCTTCTTAACAAATATATCGACGCATCACTAATTAATGCTGGAGATGGCACAAACGAGCATCCATCGCAAGCTCTGCTTGATAGTTTTGTAATTCGTCAACATAAAAAAAAGTTAAATAATTTAAAAATTGCTATTTGCGGAGATGTATTACATTCAAGAGTTGCAAGATCAAATATTAAGTTATTAAAAAAATATGGTTGCGAAGTTAGGTTAATTACTCCACCAACATTAATAACTAACGATTATCGGATTTGGTTAAAAGATAAATGGGATATTGAAATTTATGAAGATTTAATAGCTGGTATTAGCAATGTTGATGTAATAATGATGTTAAGAATTCAGCAAGAAAGAATGATCGGTTGCTATATTCCATCACTTGTTGAATATTACAAGCTTTATGGTTTAGATCATCATAAATTAAAATATGCTCCACAGGCAATTGTTCTTCATCCAGGACCAATAAATCGTGATGTTGAAATTTCTTCACAGCTTGCCGATGATAAAAAAGTTAGTTTAATCTTAGAGCAAGTTAGTTCAGGTGTTGCAGTTCGTCAAGCTCTGCTATTATTTTTGGCAAACAATTAAAACATTTTTCAATTATCAAAAAAAAATTTAAAAAATTACTTGCTTTTTTTAGCAATTAATTTTAGATCAAATTGTTTAAAAAATATTTTGGATTGCCAAGCAGTTTTTTTACTAAAGAAAATTGTAATTTTGTTGATATTAATAAGAAAATTATTGAAGTAAAAAAAAACTTTACAATTATTATTTTTTCATTATATTGTGCGATCCCTTTTAACTTTTTTTGATCATCAGTGATGGTGATCTTTTTTCTTAAACATAACCTAAATAAAAGAAATGGAACAAGAGCAAGAACATGATCGAGCTAGAAACTCGAAAGTTTATTATTTAAATTTTAACAAAAAAACCTTCGGTAAAAATAAATCTAGCAAGACTAAAAAAATCGATGATTCTTGTTTAAAAAAATTTAAAACCATCAAAGATTTTGTGGTTGATTTTAAACCAAGTATACCTTTGTATTGTGTTCGCCCTCATGCTCTTAAAAGATCAACAAATTTTTTCTTAAAAAATTTTATTACCCCAAATCACTCTACAGCTGTTTTGTACTCGGTTAAAAGCAATTCCGATCCAGTTATTTTAAAACATCTTTTTGATTCAGGAGTTAGAAAATTTGACGTTGCGTCTTTAGCCGAAGTTAAATTGATAACTAGTTTATTTGGCAATAAAGTTAAAATGTATTTCATGCATCCAGTAAAAGCCAAAGAAGCTATTAAGTCAGCTTATTTTGATTTTGGAATTCGTGATTTTTCTTTGGACTCATTTGACGAATTGGCAAAAATTCTTGAGATCACTAAAAACGCTAAAGACCTTAATCTGCATGTTCGTTTAGCAATTTCTAATTCAAATTCAGCAATCGATTTATCGGGCAAATTTGGCATATTGCCTTCTGAAGCAAGTGGTTTATTGAGAAAGGTTAGAACTGTTGCTAAAAATTTAGGAATTTGTTTTCATGTTGGTTCGCAATGTATGGATCCAGTCGAGTACCGTCATGCCATTAACACTGCTAACGAAACTATAAAAAAAGCTCGAGTTAAAATTGATGTGTTAGACATTGGCGGAGGTTTTCCATCAGTATATCCCGGGATGGTTCCTTTGGATATGCAAAATTATTTTGATGAAATTTTTGAAGCAGTTAAAAGTGCAAAATTTTCAGAAAATGTTGAGATTTGGTGTGAACCAGGAAGAGCTTTAGTAGCCGAAGCAATCTCATTGGTTGTTAGAGTTGAAGCTCGTAAGAAAAATATGTTATACATTAATGATGGAACATATGGAGGGTTATTTGATGCTGGATTCCCCGGTTTTATTTATCCAACCAAAGCCTATCGCTTAAAAAATCCTAAATCTTTAGAAAGTGAAAAAGTTGCTTTTGGTTTTTATGGTCCAACCTGCGATTCGATGGACTGCATGAAAGGTCCGTTTTATTTGCCTGATAACGTTGCCGAAGGTGATTACATTGAAATTGGTCAACTAGGAGCTTATTCAAAAAGCATTAGAACCGAGTTTAATGGATTTGGTGAAGTTATGCAAATTGAAGTTGATGAAGAGTCTATTGAGTCAATGTATTTAGATCGCAATCAAGAAGTTCCAAAGGATAAAATCAATGATTAAATAATTTTAATAAATCATTGATCTTAAAAAAAATATTTTTAAATAATTCTAATTATAATGTCTCAAAAAAAAGTTAAAAAGCAAGATTTGCTAAAAAAAATTGTAAAACATATTGATTTTACATCTTTTGATTCTCGAGAAATCATCAATCAAATGAATCACATGTCATTTACATCTCGCGATTTAGCTAATGCCACAAAAATTTTTAATATGATGTTGAGCGATTCCAAATGTTCAATAGTTTTAACCCTTGCAGGATCAACCTCAGCAGGAGGTTGCATGAAGGTTTACGCTGATATGATTAAATATAATATGATTGACGCGGTTGTAGCAACTGGTGCTTCAATTGTTGACATGGATTTTTTTGAAGCATTAGGCTTTAAACATTACCATGGAACACCGTTTATTGATGACAAATTATTGCGCGATAATTACATTGATAGAATCTATGATACATTTATTGACGAGGCTGATCTTCAAAAATGCGATCACACGATTTTTGAAATAGCTAATAGTCTAGAGGCTCGTTCATATTCATCACGAGAGTTTATTTGGCAAATGGGTAAATATTTAGAAAAAAAAGCCAAGAAAAAAGATTCACTTGTTCAGTTGGCATATCAAAATAATGTACCAATTTTTTGCCCAGCCTTCACAGATTCATCAGCGGGTTTTGGACTAGTATTGCATCAGGCTAAAAATCCAAAAAAACATTTAACGATTGATTCGGTTGCTGATTTCCGTGAGTTAACGGATATTAAAATTAAAGCTAAAACTACAGGATTGTTAATGATTGGCGGAGGTGTTCCAAAAAATTTTGTACAAGATACAGTGGTGTGTGCAGAAATTCTTGGCAAAGAAGTCGATATGCATAAATATGCTGTGCAAGTTACAGTTGCAGATTCAAGAGATGGGGCCTGTTCTTCATCAACACTGAAAGAAGCATGTTCTTGGGGCAAGGTTGACACGGCCTATGAGCAAATGGTTTTTGCTGAAGCATCAAGCGTAATTCCTTTACTTGCATCAGATGCCTATCATCGTGGATTCTGGAAAAAAAGATCGCGTCGAAATTTCGCAAAATTATTTAGCTAATATAATAAATTACATAAATTGTGATCACAGATTTATGTAATTAGTAATATAAAAAACTTGTTTATCTAAAAAAAATAATTTAAATTAAAACTTATTAATTCATAACCTTGTAGTATTAATTTTGCTGGAGTTTATTTAAAAAATTTTATACAAAACTGAATATTTTTAAGTTAAAAATAACTAATCACAAGGTTAAAATAATATTAAAGCCTAACTTTTTATAATTATTTTATGATAAAACAACACTCAGTAATAAAAATTATTGCTTTATATTTAATTGCAATAATATTTGTTGCTTTTAATTTGACATCAATAAAAATTCCTGCGATCTCCACAGTCTTTCCAATGCTTGATTTCATGATGGTTTTTTATTTTGCAATTTTTTGTCAGCGTTTTGGAATTTGGTTTATTTTTTTACTTGGCATATGGAATGATGCACTTACCGGAAATGCTCTAGGGGTTACATCGCTATGCTATATTTTGTTAGTAAAATTTTTCTTAACTATTAACCAAAAAATGTTAATTAGAGAAAATTTTATTCAAATCTGGCAACAATTTATCGCTTTTTGTTTTGTAATTATCGCAACTAAATGGGCATTACTTTCACTGTTAGACGGAACTATGCATAGTTTAATTGTGCCATCCTCACAGTTTTTATTAGCAGTTTTTTTATATGTGCCAATGCATAAATTATTTGATATTCTTAACGATAAATTATTGCAAGGAGATTAGGTGTTAAGAGATATTCGTAAAAATAAAATTTTTAATCGACGCACTTTAATTCTGGGAGCTGGACAATCTGCTTTGGCAGGAATATTGGTAATGCGTTTAGGATATTTACAAATTTGGAAACACGAAGAATATTCAATTCAATCAGATAGCAATCGCATCAAGCCAATTATAAATCCTGCACCGAGGGGTATGGTTTTTGATCGTAATGGCATTTCGTTAACAAAGAATGACAGCAATTTTCGGTTGCTACTTTATCTCGATAAAAAAAGAAATTTTACGGAAATAATTGAAAAACTCTCACAAATCCTTGATTTATCTGAAGAGGGAAAAAATTTATTTTTATCAAAAATTAAAAATGCTCGTCGCAAAAATATTATTTCCTTAATTGATAATCTAGGATGGGACGATTTAGCACGAATCGAAACCAACTCGCATCTTCTACCGGGTATTTCAATTGAGAGTGGAATAATTCGTAGATACCCATATCCCGCTGAAACTGCTCATTTCTTGGGCTATGTTTCATTACCATCGGAAAAAGAAATTGATGATAATGAGCAGGCTTTATTTATGCATCCAGATTTTCGAATTGGCAAATTTGGAATTGAAAAAAGTTTTGATGAGGTTTTACGCGGAAAATATGGCGTAAAATATGTTGAGGTAAATGTTAAAGAAATTCCCTTGAGAACTCTTTCAACTAAACAATATAGCGAAGGTTCGCGGATCAATTTATCAATAGATTTTCCGTTGCAAAAATTTACAACCGAAAGAATCAAAAATGATGTTGCATCGGTAGTGGTTATGGATGTTAAAACTGGCGAAATTCTAGTTTATGCGTCATCACCATCATTTGATCCTAATAATTTTGTCGAAGGAGTTTCAAAAGATTACTGGAAGCAACTCAATGACGATCCAAAAAAACCTCTTAGTAATAAGCCAATTTCGGCATTATATCCACCCGGATCAACATTCAAAATCATGGTTGCTCTTGCTGCCCTAGAAAATAAATTTAATCCAGCAACTAGAGTTTATTGCTCAGGATCATATCAATTAGGAAAAAGAACATTCCACTGCTGGAAAGAGGAAGGTCATGGTTCGCTAGATTTAGTATCGGCAATTATGCATTCATGTAACACTTATTTTTTTACGATTGCTAATCAACTAGGACATGAAAAAATTTTAGAAATGGCAAAAAGATTTGGTTATGGCGATAAGCCTGATGTCAGTATTCATGGAGCAAAATCAGGACTGCTTCCTTCTAATGAGTGGAAACAAAAAATATTTAATCAGCCATGGGTAAAAGGCGATACTCTTAACACCGCAATTGGTCAAGGTAATGTCTTGGCAACACCTCTGCAAATGGCGCTTATAACGTCGCGAATAGCCAATGGTGGAATTCCAATCAAACCTTATTTGGTGAAAAATCAAAATATTTTTAAACAATATGACGAACTTAAATCTGAGCCACTTGTTAATCAATCATATTTAAAATTAGTGCAAGAAGGCATGAGAAGAGTTGTCAATGAAGCTGGAGGAACTGCATATGGCAAAAGAATTGAAGCCAAAGGCTATGAAATGGCTGGCAAAACTGGAACATCGCAAGTTATCTCGAAGCGTGAGAAGGAAATGTCGAGTGCTGAAAAAGAAGCTAACGCTAACCATGCAATTTTTGTAGGCTATGCACCTGTTGATAATCCAAAATATGCTATTTCAGTGGTAGTTGAACATGGCAAGAGCGGGTCAATGGCAGCTGCCCCAATTGCCAAAGATATTTTTACTGAGCTTCAGGGTTTGAATAAAATAAAAAATTAAATAACTTTATTAACTCAATTTTAAAATTCCTGTTAAAAAAATTATTATTTAAATTTTTTAATAAAAGCACTTGCTCTTTGAAAAAAATTTCTTAAATTTAGAGCAAATATTAAACTCAAATCCATCATTAGAATTTTTTAGAATTTCGCTAACCCTTGATTTTATTAGTTTTAAGACAGCATCGTACCAAAAGCTTATCTTTCATACGGCGGAGTGAAGCGCGGTATGAAACTAATAAAATCAATGATTAGTTAGGAATCATGAAATATTCTAATGATGGATTTGGATTAAATGCTTTGATAGCTGACACTATTAATTTTGATTGGCAGAATATCTCGTTTAACTTTAAAATTGTTCTTCAATTTTCAAAGCATTAAGCCTTTTTTAAAGGTTTAAATTCTATAAATACTTAATTTTTTTTACGATGCAAAATACTGGAAAAATTACGCAAGTTATCTCAGCGGTTGTTGACGTTGAGTTTGAAAATGGTGAATTACCTGCCATCTACAATGCCCTAGAATGCGTAAATGATGGCAAAAAACTAGTTCTTGAAACTGTCTTGCATATTGGCGAAAAATCAGTTAGAACCATTGCTATGGACTCAACTGACGGCTTAACCCGTGGCAGTGAAGTTAAAGACACTGGCAAGCCAATTACTGTGCCAGTTGGTGAAGCTACCCTGGGCAGAATTATGAATGTTATTGGTGAAGCAATCGATGAAAAAGGCGATATAAAAGCCAATGATCATTTACCTATTCACGCCTCAGCTCCTGAGCTTGTAAAACAAGCTACTGAAACTGAAATTTTGGTTACAGGAATCAAAGTAATTGATCTACTTGCTCCTTACGCCAAGGGTGGAAAAATTGGTTTATTTGGTGGAGCAGGGGTTGGTAAAACAGTTTTGATTATGGAATTGATCAACAACGTTGCTAAGGCTCACAGCGGTTATTCGGTGTTCGCAGGGGTTGGCGAAAGAACTCGTGAAGGCAATGATCTTTATCACGAGATGATGGATTCGGGAGTTATCGATGTTAAAAATTTAAAAAATTCAAAAGTTGCATTAGTTTACGGACAAATGAACGAACCCCCTGGAGCTCGTGCTCGCGTGGCTTTAACTGGTTTGACTCAAGCCGAATATTTTCGTGATAAAGAAGGTCGAGATGTATTATTTTTTATCGATAACATCTTTCGTTTTACGCAAGCTGGTTCCGAAGTTTCAGCACTATTAGGGCGAATTCCTTCAGCTGTTGGTTATCAGCCAACCTTGGCAACAGAAATGGGTTCTATGCAAGAGCGAATTACTTCAACAAAAAATGGTTCTATTACTTCAGTGCAAGCAATTTATGTTCCTGCCGATGACTTGACAGATCCTGCTCCCGCAACTTCATTCTCGCATCTTGATGCCACTACAGTTTTATCGCGGCAAATCGCTGAAATTGGAATTTACCCAGCGGTTGATCCTCTTGATTCTACATCAAGAATTCTTGATCCAAGAATTGTTGGCGAAGAGCATTACAATGTAGCTCGTGAGGTGCAAAAAATTCTTCAAGCCTATAAATCATTGCAAGACATCATTGCAATTTTGGGGATGGATGAATTGTCAGAAGAAGATAAACTTACAGTTGCAAGAGCTCGTAAAATTCAAAGATTTTTATCACAACCATTCCATGTTGCCGAAGTGTTCACTGGTTCACCGGGAAAATTAGTTTCACTTGAAGATACTATTAAAGGTTTCAAAGCTATCTGTTCAGGCGAATATGATCATCTACCTGAATCAGCTTTTTACATGGTTGGCAATATCGAAGAGGCAATTGCCAAAGGTGAAAAATTATTGAAAAGCTAAGAGCTAACAGTAAAAACTTTTTTAAAAATTTATGAATTTACATGTTGAAATTGCTAGTTCGCAAGGAATGTTGTTTCAAGGAAACTGCCATCTAGCAGTTATTCCTGCGTTATCTGGAGAGATTGGGGTTATGGATAACCATGAATCATTCCTTGCTAGTCTTAAAGAGGGCGAAATCAAAATATTTGATCATCAAAATAATCTTATCAAATCACTGCCCCTTGAATCAGGCTTTGCCGAGATGCAAAATAGCAAACTAATAATTCTGATTAACTAGACTTCGACTCCTATTCCTTAAACCACTCACCGCTTTAACAACTACCAACATTTAAAACTTATTTTATGATCCACAGCCATCTAGGAGTTTATGGACTTATTTTAAACCCAACTAAAACAAAAATATTGTTAATAAAAAAAGCTCGCGGACCTTATACCAATTCCCATCTTTAAAAGAACAAAAAAAATTTAAATTCTAACTTCATCTTTTTGGCTAAAAATCTTCGAAAAGCCTCAGCTGTATGAACATACAGCTTCATTTTTTAAAGATTTTTATCTCAAAAATATTTTGTTATAGTTTTTTTTAAAGATGGGATTTGGTATTATACCCCACTTTTTGATTTACCGGGTGGCAGTATAAAAGATCTCGAATTACTGGAGGAAACTTTATCGCGCGAAATTAAAGAAGAAACCCCTTGCCAAGTGGTCAAAGCCACTCAACTCAAAACCTTAAGGAGTTTATTTAATTATCAACAAGCCAATATTTGTTAGACACTCAGACATATCGCCATGATTTATTATGTTGAAATTACAGGCTTGATAAATCCAAATGTTAATGGCGAAGATTCCTTGGGCTGTTCTTGGCACGATATCAAATCACTTGAAGCGGAAAAATTATCGCCAATTGTAAAATTGGCTTTAGATTTGATCGATTAAATTTGTGCATCTGGATAATGCATTGAAAAACCCTCGCTCTGTTAGCTCCCCTTGAGAACCAATAGCCCAATGCTTATTGGCTTTTGAAAATTAATTTAAGAACACAGTCTACAAATCATACCATTTTGATATCTTTAAAAAAAATTATAACAAAATTTTTTGGGAAAAAAGTATTTTTTAATTTTTCTTCAAATTATGTTTGATTTTTTTGAAATAAAAGTAATTGCTCCATCTATACATATTGCGGGATGGAGCAATTTTACATTATGTTTTTTTCGATAAATTTAATTTTTGTTTTTATCGACTAATTTATTTTTAGCAATCCATGGCATCATTGCGCGAAGTTTTTCGCCGGTGGCTTCAATTTGATGGGCCTTGCCTTTAGCTCGAAGAGCGTCAAAATTTTTCTTGCCAGTTTTATTTTCTAGCATAAATTCTTCGACAAATTTGCCTGATTGAATTTCTTGCAAGATTTTTTTCATTTCAGCCTTGGTTTCTGAGTTTACAACTCTTGGACCTCTGGTTAAATCGCCATATTCTGCGGTGTTGGAAATTGAGTAACGCATATTGGCAATACCACCTTCGTAAAGCAAATCTACGATAAGTTTCATTTCGTGCAAACACTCAAAATAAGCCATTTCTGGAGCGTAACCAGCTTCGGTTAAAGTTTCAAATCCAGCTTGAATTAATGCGGTAACGCCTCCGCATAAAACTGCTTGCTCGCCAAATAAATCGGTTTCACATTCTTCTTTGAAAGTGGTTTCGATAACGCCAGAGCGACCTCCGCCCACGGCTGAAGCGTAGGATAGGGCAGTAGCCAGAGCTTTGCCAGATTTATCTTGGGCAATCGCAACTAAACACGGAACTCCGCCACCTTTAACATATTCGCCACGCACGGTATGCCCCGGACCTTTTGGTGCAATCATAAATACATCAAGGTCAGCTCTTGGTTTGATTAATCCGAAATGAATATTTAAACCATGGGCAAAAGCTAGTGATGCGCCTGATTTCATGTGGTCGTGCAAGTCATTAAGGTAAATTTCGGCTTGCAATTCATCTGGGGTTAGAATCATGATTAAATCAGCCCATTTACCCGCTTCTTTATTGGTAATTACATCGAAATTAGCTTGTTTAGCTTTGGCAATTGAAGGTGAATTTTCACGCAAGGCAATTTTAACTTCTTTAACTCCACTATCCCTAAGATTTTGAGCGTGAGCATGGGCTTGAGAGCCATAGCCAACGATTGCAATTTTTTTGTTTTGAATAATGCTTAAGTCAGCATCTTTGTCGTAAAATACTTTCATGATTGTTAAATTTTATTATTTGAAGTTATGTTAATCATTCCATTTTATAAATTTATTTTGTCAATTTCAACAGCCTTTTTATAATTTTTTTTAAAATAAATTTGCATTTTATTTATAAAAATAATAAATTTATAGTCATGAAAAAATCTAAGTAATTAAATCATTAATTAACTCCTTTATTACAGCATAAATTTTGCAAGTCTAAAAGAGCAATTTGATGAATAAATTTCAACAATTAAAATTTAAATACTATGTCAAAACAAACATTTCAGCGTAATAAACCGCATGTTAATATTGGAACTATTGGTCACGTAGATCATGGTAAAACTACTTTAACTGCTGCTATTACTAATTATCTTTCTAAAAAAGGTTTAGCAGAAAAGAAAGCCTATGATCAAATTGATGCCGCTCCTGAAGAAAAGGAAAGAGGTATTACTATTAATACTGCTCACGTTGAATATGAAACTGCAGCTCGTCACTATGCTCACGTAGATTGCCCTGGACACGCTGATTATGTTAAAAACATGATTACCGGTGCTGCTCAAATGGATGGAGCAATTCTAGTAGTTTCTGCTGCTGATGGTCCAATGCCTCAAACTCGTGAACATATTCTTCTTGCTAAACAAGTTGGTGTTCCTGCCATTGTTGTTTTCTTAAACAAAGTTGACATGGTCGAAGATAAAGAACTTCTTGATTTAGTTGAAATGGAAGTTAGAGAATTATTAACCAAATATGATTTCCCTGGAGATAATATCCCAATCATTAAAGGTTCAGCTTTAAAAGGTCTTGAAGGTGATTCTTCAGAACTTGGCGAACCATCAATTCAAGCTTTAATGGACGCCGTTGATTCTTATATCCCAGAACCAAAACGCCCAGTTGATCAAGCCTTCTTAATGCCAATCGAAGATGTCTTCTCAATCTCTGGTCGTGGAACAGTAGTTACTGGTAGAATCGAAAGAGGTATTGTTAAAGTCAACGAAGAAATCGAAATCGTCGGTATCAAAGCTACCCAAAAAACTACTTGCACAGGAATCGAAATGTTTAGAAAACTTCTTGATGAAGGTCGTGCTGGTGATAATGCCGGTATCCTTCTTAGAGGTACTAAAAAAGAAGATGTGGAAAGAGGTCAAGTATTGTGCAAACCGGGTTCAATCAACCCACACACTATCTTTGAAGCCGAAGTTTATGTATTAAGCAAAGATGAAGGTGGTCGTCACACTCCATTCTTTAAAAACTATCGCCCACAATTCTACTTCAGAACAACAGACGTTACTGGATCAGTAACTCTTCCTGAAGGAGTCGAAATGGTTATGCCTGGTGACAACACCAAACTCACCATCGAGCTAATTGCTCCAATCGCCATGGAAGAAGGCTTACGCTTCGCCATCCGTGAAGGTGGCAGAACAGTAGGTGCTGGTGTAGTAAGTAAGGTAATTAAATAGTTATTAACAACCCGCCAGTAAAATGGCGGGATATATTTTTTTTAAATGAAAAAACTCGCTTTAATCTTTTTAGTATTATTTGTTACATCATGCACTTCAACTAAAGGAGTTGCGGTTCATGAAAAAAAAGATGGTTGGTTTAATGCCATTAGAGTTGGTGATTATATCTTTTTGCCAAATCCTCTTTCATTTTTAAATCCTTTTGTTGATCGTGGTTTTTATTATTGTAAAGCTAACGATAATGATGGCACACCTTTAGCAAATCCAATTTGTTATAAGGTAAAATATTCTTCATATAATGACGAAAAATCAAAATATGATAGAGAAAAAGATTATGAGGTAAAACTCAAAGAAAAAAAGTAGCTAAAGTAATTTAGGAGTGTAGCTCAATTGGTAGAGTAGCGGTCTCCAAAACCGTTGGTTGGGGGTTCGATTCCTCTCGCTCCTGCCACTTAATTTTATAATTTTATTTGTGATAAATTTTTTTAAAGAAGTAATTGAAGAGTCAAAAAAACTAAATTTTCCGAAATGGAAAGAGACTTATATAACTTCAATTACAATTTTAATAACAATAATAGTTTTTGCGTTAACAATCTTGTTGGCTGATTTTTTGATTTCAAAAATAATTCGTTTAATTTTTGGTTTATAATATGGAACAGAATAATTTCAAATGGTATATTCTTAATGTGATGGCTGGGCAAGAAAATAAAATTGCTTCAGAAATTAAAACTCTAATTTTAAAAGGGGCAATAAATAATAATGTCTCGGAGGTCATTGTGCCTACTAAGCAAATGATTAAAATAAAAAAAGGACAAAAGGTTCAGGAAATGCAAAAATTATTCCCGGGTTATGTTTTTGTTTTTGCCAATTTATCCAGCGACGCTTATAACACTATTAATGCAATTCCTAAGGTTATGGGTTTTTTGGGTGGAAAAAATAATCCAAAACCAGTAGATGATGCCAAAATGCTTGATATCTTAAAATTAACTTCTGAGCAAGAAGTTGATAATAAAAATATATTCTTTGAAATTGGTGAAAATGTTAATATTACCGAAGGACCAATTTGATTTATAAAGTTAACTTGATTTTGAGATACGGCAAAAAAAATTGATATTAAGCAACTTAGAGTTTTGCTTATTGAAAATTTTAACAAAACAACATTAGTAATTAATGCTATAAAGATAATGCAAAAAAAATCATAAATTAAAACAATCAACAGGGGGTCATTGGTAAAAAATTTTATTAAAAATATTATTAAAATATTCAAATATAAATGGTCTAAAACAAAATCACGAAAACAATTAGTGTCGAGAACTGGATAAGCAAGTTGTTTTGAGCAAAAAAATGAAGAATTTATAATAAGATTTTTGATATATTTTTGGGATAATAATCCATCTCCTTGAAAATAATATCTTGAAATATCTAAAAACGGATTAATATCAAAATAAAATATCAGTATTAAAGAACTTAAAAAGGGAGCAAGCGCAAAATATAAAAATCTAAATTTCATAAAATATCAACTTTTCATCATTCGAAATTATCACTTTTTTGCCAATTTTTTTGAGATTTTCTTCCATTTTAATAACTTCGTTTTCATTCAAATTATGAAAAAAATATTTTTCCAACCAAACACCATTAAAGCCAGCGTTTTTAATGGCTCTTATAAATTCATCAAATTCTAATTTAGCAACTTCACTTTGCCATAAATGTGATTTGCGATTTTTGGGCATTGGATAAGAAAAAATTAGATCTTTCGAATGCAAATAGCCAGAAACTGAGCGATATAAATCGCCCCGAACTTCTGGGAAACCAAAAACTGGATAAACAAAAATTTTTGAAGCTTTGGGTAAATAATTTTCAATTTCTTCAACAAATTTTTTATCATTTTCGAAGAGTTTTTTAGTGTCGGAAAAATACCTACTAAACAAATCAGGCTTACCGACTGCATCAAGATAACCAATTACAAAAATTATTGTTACTAATATTTTCAAAATTAATTGCTTCTTTCTTTGTTTTTGCTGTTCTATTAATTGGTCAAAATATATTCCCCAAAATATTAATCCAAGTAAGGTAAAAATTATATTGAAACGACAAACTGCTCGAAATTGACTATAAAATAAATGAGTTATTCGATAAAAACCACCAGAACTAAAATATAAAAAGGTCAATAAAGCAATGACCGAAAAAAACTTTAATAAATCAAGTCGATTTGCAGTAAATTTGGCTCCAAAAAATTGAAAATATTTTTTATCATTATCCAAACTTTTTGCTAAAATAATCTTTATCTGAAGCAACAAAAGCAGACAATAGCCCGTAAAATTTAAAATTCCAATTTGACAATTAAAACCCTCTCCTTCATTTACAATAGAATTGTTTTTATATAATTTTGATATATTTCTCATTAATTCCAAATAATGATTTTCTACTGGCAAAACAAGATTGGCAAAAGTAATTTCTAAAATCCAAACCGCAATGTAAGATCTAGATAAAATGTCATTGTAACCATATTTAAAATTAAAAACATAATTTTCAAAACAAACAAAAAAGGCAAATAAAACAAAAATTATAAAAATTAATGAAATATTGAGAATTTCTAGTTTAATTTTGCCACCCCTTAAATAAATCATTATCAAGCCGAATCCTAAAATTACCAAAAACATATAGGCATAATAAGCCGAACTAATAATTGATAAAAAACCAAAAATTAAAGTTAAAAAACAATATTTATTTGGCGATAAAAATAATTTTTTCTGACTACTTAACTTAATAAAATCAATCTTTTTTTCATAAAACCAATAAATGATTAAAAAAATCAAAGGCAGGCTAAAAT
>JBJTWJ010000050.1:0-2294 GCA_046081665.1 Alphaproteobacteria bacterium
ACTTTTAAAGATGGGATTTGGTATAAGTCAAAAAATCAATTTTTAATTAAACTCTAGCCTTTACTTACCAGAGAAATTTTCAATTTGCTCAATTAAAAAATCAGGATTAGTGTCAACATGATATGATCCACGCAGTTCAACAAATTTTTTACGAGCAGTAATCAGTAAAAATAATTTTCTTCCACTCTCAATTGGCACTACTCTGTCTTTATCGCCGTGAAATACTAATACTGGAGATTTAATATTGGGAACAAATAAATTAGAATCATAGCGATCTTGTAACATTAATTTTACTGGCAAAATTGGATAAGTTTTTTTAGCTAATTCTTCAATATTAAAAAATGGCGATTCAAGAACAATCATAAAATATTGATCAATTGATTTATCCGCAGAAGATTCAGTAGCAATTTGGGCAGATGTAGTATCAACAGAAGTTTTATCAACTATTATCGGACCAGCTGATTTTGAAGCAACAGATCCCGTAACATTATTTTCTGCTGATTTTGAAGCATTATTTTCAGATACTTGATTAAGCTTATTACCTTGCGAATTTTCTGGCTTGGAATTATCAGGATTAACCAGTGAATTATCTGCTAAATTTTTAGAATTTTTTTGGATATCTTGATCATCATCAACCTGCGGTGAACTAACTTCAAGGTTAATTAATGGTTTAAATGTTTTATCAGATAAATAATTTGCCCCAATTTGAGCTACAACCCCAGTACCCAATGATTCACCAAATAAAATCAAATCATTCTTGGCAATATTTTTGGAATTTAGATAACGCATTACCGCTTTAGCATCATTAATTAAACCATTTTGCGATGGTGAGCCTTGAGAGCCAAAATATCCGCGATATGATAAGGCAACTACCCCATAGCCTTTTTGGGAAAAAGTTTCTAAACGATAAGTTCGATCACCAATATTTCCTGCATTGCCATGAAAATAAACAATAATTTTTTTATAATTTTCAGGAATTTTTTGCCAAACCATAACTTCAATTCCATCTTCAGTTTTAAGTTTAACCTCTTCAAAACCATTAGGCAGATCTGCTGAACCACTTGGAAAATATTGTAAACTTCTTTGAAAAATATAAATCAAAATCAGCAAGAATACGTAAATTGTAAGAAAAATAATTAATGTTGATTTAAAACTTGGTACTCGAAAAAAATAACTCATATGGTTTATTTTTTAGGTTAATTATTATTTAAAAAATTTTTTAAATCTTCGCTATTTTGAATTGACATGGTTTTGATATTTGCACAAGTTCTTGATACTAGACCAGATAGTACCTTTCCAGAACCAATTTCTATAATTGTTTGAACTCCTAGGTTTTCAAATTTAAGCATGGTTTCACGCCATCTAACACTGCCTGTGATTTGCTGAGTTAATAAATCAATAATTTGTTGAGAGTCTTGTGCAATTTGAGCTGTAACATTAGCAATTATTGGTACTTTGGGATTAGCGAATTTAGTTTTCAATAAAGCTTGATGCATGACCTCTTGAGCCTCAAGCATTAACTTACTGTGAAATGCTCCGCTAACTGGCAAAAGAATTGCTCTTTTTGCTCCTTTAGTTTTAGCAATTTCATTAGCACGATTAACTGCGTCAACAGCTCCTGAAATTACAATTTGTCCAACCGAATTGTCATTGGCAATCTGACATATTTCGCCTTGACTAGCTTCTTCAACTATTTGTTTAGCAACATCGATTTCAACACCCAGAATTGCAGACATTGCTCCCTTGGAATTTTCTGCACATTTCGCCATAGCTTGACCTCTAATCTGCAAAAGTTTTGCAGTATCTTTTAAACTTAAAACCTCACTTGCACATAATGAACTATATTCACCAAGGGAATGTCCAGCTGTGTACGAACATAGATCACTAAATTTTTTGCCATAATTTTTTTCTAAAACTCTAATTAACGCAATTGAAACAGCCATAAGAGCTGGTTGGGTATTTTGAGTTTTAATTAACTCATCACTTGGACCTTCAAAGATAATTTGCGATAATTTGTAACCAAGTATCTCGTCAATTTCATTAAAAACTTCTTTAGCACTTGAATAATTTTCAAATAAATCCTTACCCATTCCAACCACTTGCGAACCCTGCCCTGGAAAAACTATTGCAACATTATTTTTCATAAATTTTTAATTAATTTTGAGTTATACCATTTCAACTTAATAAATGATAAATTAAGCAAGATATTTTTGTGATAAAAATCTTTAAAAAATGAAGCTGTATATTTATACAGCTGAGGTTTTTTGAAGATTTTTAGCCAAAAAGATAAAGCT
>JBJTWJ010000051.1:0-2121 GCA_046081665.1 Alphaproteobacteria bacterium
AAAAATTAAAATTCTAACTTCATATTTTTGGCTAAAAATCTCTAAAAAGCCTCAGCTGTATGGATATACAGCTTCATTTTTTAAAAATTTTTATCTCAAAAATATTTTGTTATAATTTTATTTAAAGATATTGATTTGGTATTAGCTGTTCGCAGTTAGTAGAATTTTCAAAATATAATCCCAATGATAAATTTGGCGAATTTAAATATGGCAATTTAGGATGTGAATTATCGGGCATGATAATTGATTGATTACTGATAAACCATATCGCCAAGCTATGAAGGACTTGGTTTTTGATCAAGTTCAAGCTACAAACACTTATTTAAAATCTATAGAGATAAATGATCCAGATGCGGTAAGGGGTTATTGTTATATTACTCCTTGCAAACTCGATGGTGAATTGTTTTTGGGTGGTGAAATGAATCATATGCCATTTCCACTTAATAAATGATAAATTAAGCAAGATATTTTTGAGATAAAAATCTTTAAAAAATGAAGCTGTATATCCATACAGCTGAGGCTTTTTAGAGATTTTTAGCCAAAAAGATGAAGCTTAATTTATATATACCTAATTGTATCATTTATTAAGTGGGAATGGTATAAATACTTCGGGAAACTCTCTGGCTTCTGGTGGTCTGAAAACTAATCCAGCAGATGCCGATAAATTTATAAGTAAATTTTTAAATAAAGATTTATCAAAATCGTTGTTTAACAATCAAGAGGTTATTGATTCTCTCTATCGCGATCAGCATTTAGATGGCAAACATCACCTTTGTGGTGTTTATAAATATCCAGACGCAACATTTGGTCACAATGGTCATAGCGGAAGTGGTGAGTCATCGCTGAGATATAATCCTGCAACCTCTGAAACATTTTTTTACTCTGCTGTTGGCGAAACATTAACCTATGCAGTTGCTTATGAAATGCTTGATTTGCAAAGAAAAAAAGACGGTGTTGATAATAAAATATCACCTCAAGAAACAATCGCCAAACGTGAAGAATTAATTAAATCTGGAGATGATTTTCTTAAAATTAAAAAAATGCATGATGCAGGTATAGGCTTTGAAAATATTGCTAAAAAAATTAATCATGAACTTTCGTCATCGCAACAAAATAGTTTTGTTGAAAGAGTTACCTCAATGAGTTCAAAACCTTCAGGTTTGCTATCTAGGTAATAATTTCCCAAAAAAATATATTAAATTTTTTAATTTAATTTTTAAATTATTGTTGATGTTTAATTTGATTTTGTTTTTATGTTATCATTACTAAAGTTTTTTTAATATTTTGCTAATCAAAGTATTAAAAGTATTAACTAACTTTGCTTAACTTAAATTGTTATAATTTGATTAATTTACAACTAATATCAACATCAGGAGCAGAAGCACTTTGTGGCTATTTTTCCATGGCTAATTATATTGCAACTTTGCCATTTAATTTAAGAAAAAAATTTTATATAAAATTATTTTCAACAATTACAAAACATAGAGGTTATGAGCAGTTAGATGATAAAGTTTTTTTGTTGTTAGAGGAATTGGTGAAGACAAATCAATTTAATGAAGAAGCGTTTAATCAACTAAAATCTCAAGAAAATTATCGAAGCATTGCAACTAATTTTAACGAATTACAAAGTTTTTTTCCTAAAAAATATACAGATTCTGAGGATCTTCAGCATTTTATTGGTTATGCCTTAGCTGAAGTTGGAAAAATATTTGTATATCAAAGTGCACAGCAATTGCAAACTGGTCAGGGTTCTGCTTCAGTTGTTTTAGAAGGAGAGGCTATAGATACTGCAAGTGAAGCAGGTAAAGAAAGATTTATTATGGTCGAAAATTTAAGAAAAACATATAGATATTTTTTCCCCAATCAAGATTTGTCAATGTTGCAAGAAGTTAAAGATTTTAACCTTAGACATAACCAAACTCAATCTTTGCAAGGTATAACTACTGAAACAACAATTCACGCTAATTCACGATTGTTAAGCCTTAAAAAAATGGTTGATGAAAAATGTAAAGAGCTAGTACCTGAAAAATTTGATTTAACCAGCTTAGATGAATTTAATAAAAAAACAGATGAAGAACGACAGCAAATATATTTTTATTTATCGCTCAAAATTATTTTGGA
>JBJTWJ010000052.1:0-3599 GCA_046081665.1 Alphaproteobacteria bacterium
AATAATGTTTCGGTATTTTTATTAAGCATAACAAATTTTTTATTTTAACACTAATTAAATATTTTCTATATAATTTAATAAAAATCAAATTAAACGTTTATTACTTTAAATAATTCTTAAAAAATAAAGTTATAACATGAAAATGATTCTTTATTATTAAAATTATAAACTGATTTGTAGCCAAGAGATTAAAACAAATATAACCTTTTTTTTGAAATCAAATCTTAAACCGTAAGTTTTGGCTTATAATGAAGAGAGTTGCGATAAACAGTAACCATATACACAAACAATAGATTTGCTGACTTGCGCATTATTTGAAGATAAAAAATAATCAACAAGAAATTTTTCCCTATGCAATTTTTTCGCTAAAATAAATTTCTTCGTAAAAATTTAGAATAAATTTTTACAAAAAAAACATTAGCCTTCAGCCTTAAACTGGAGACTAAAGAAGTAATAATTTTTGTTAATGAACGAAGTGAATTTACAAAAATCTTTACGATCTGCAACTCGCCAAAGGCGAGTAATCCCCATCCGCTTCCGCCATAGTTTTGGGGCTTTTTTGATTTTTGCGAACTCGTCTCCAATTTTTTTCTTAGCCCTTCCTCTACCTGTCTTGCGGGTTTCAAAAAACTTAAATTGTTAAAGTGCTTACCAAAATTTTTCTCTGATTTTTCTGAAAAAATCTCCAAATTTTCCTTTTTTTTCGGCAATTTTTTCCCCAATTCTCCGAAAGCAGTGTACTTGATGAAAAATGGTACATATAGAGAATATTAGCTTCGTGGGTTTTACTTCGAACTTGGATCTTGATACCCAAGGTTTTTTGCGAACTTCTTGGTACAGTTCTTACTGGATCAAATAAATCAGGCTGGTAAAGGACTTTTTATTGATGCACTACTCCAAATTTTATTATACTTTTCCAACACTGCCGGAAAAGCATCTGTAATTTGCGTTAAAGTAGTGGGAGATTTTTTAGCACCATCTTTAAAAGAAGAACCTGATTGATAACATTCCTGATTATCAATAAACATATATCTATCATGAAATCCTTCTGCAGATCTAATTTCAATTTGTAAATTTTTTTGCTGACCAATCATTTGTACCGCTGGCATTAAGGTAGATAATTTTTTACATGCTAATAGCCTAACTTTCACGCCTTGTGTCACATGCGGTAAGTATCGAGAAACAAATTCTGCATCAAGATAAGGATCAACAAATAGTACATCTTTTTTGGCAGTTTCAATTTTCTTTCTGATCTCATCAAAGTAATCAAAAACACTACCTTGGTCAATAGCTTGAGATAATGGTCCGATTGTTTTTAATCTTAAATCATGCCTTGCATAATTTAAAATTCTCATCATTTCATTAAATCCAACATTTATTTGCCAAGCGAATCTTCCTTGAATATTTTTTATAGCTAATGAAAAAGGTTTATATTCTGTTGCATCCCATCTTTTTATAATTGCCGTAGCTCGTCCAAACCAGTCGAGATTTTGATGTATTGTGCATCTTGAAGGCATTTTACGCAATAAATCTTCCAGCTCAGCAAAAATTTGGTTTGAGGTGATTATTGTGACATTATTTTGATCCATATTCCTTTGCATTTATTAATAAAATTGAACTACAAGTAGTTATATACTATAATAGCAGAAAAGACTTGAAATGCAAGTATTAATATTATATAATTGCAGAAAAACCTATAAACAAAGACAATGAATATTAGTAATTTCAAAGCCGGAAAATTAGTCCAGCGCTATCAGTATAAAAGCTTCGAGCCAACTTTGGTTAATCAAGAATGGTTGCTAGATAATGCTGAATTGCAACTATTGCTAAGCCAAGCTGACATTAAATTGGGAGAATTAAACGCTTTTTCTCAACTTATTCCTGATGTCGATTTTTTCATCAAAATGCATATTTTGAAGGAAGGTACAAAAAGTAGTCGAATTGAAGGAACCAAGACCAATATTGATGATGCTGTGCAAAAAGCTGAATATATTGAGCCAGAAAAGAAAGATGATTGGCAAGAAGTAAAAAATTATGTGGAAGCTATGAACACGACTATCAAGGCTTTGGATAAAATTCCTTTAAGCAATCGTTTATTAAAGCAAGCCCATAAAACACTTTTAAAAGGTGCTCGTGGTGCGCACAAAATTCCTGGAGAATTTCGTAAAAGTCAAAATTGGATTGGTGGAGCAAGCTTAAGAGATGCGATATTTATTCCGCCGCGTCAAGATTCAGTGGAAGATTTAATGGCTGATTTAGAAAAATTTCTTCATAATGAAAATATCGCAATTCCACAATTAATTAAAATTGGAATTGCCCATTATCAGTTTGAAACTATTCACCCATTTTTAGATGGCAATGGCAGAATTGGACGTTTGATGATTACTTTGTATTTAGTAACCAATCAATTATTGCATAAACCTACTCTTTATCTTTCTGACTTTTTGGAAAAAAATAAATCTTTATATTATGATAATTTGACCAGAGTTAGAACTCATGATGATTTGACGCAGTGGCTTAAATTCTTTTTAGAAGGCGTGCGCAGCACTTCGGAAAATTCAATTCAAACCTTCAAAAATATCATCGCTTTAAGAAGTAAAGTTGAACATAAAATAATTAAACTAGGCAAAAAACAGGCATTGGCAAGAGAGTTTTTGCAACATCTTTATAGTAATCCTAGCATTGATGCCAATGATACGGCGAAGGTTTTGAAAATCAGTCTTTCTACTGCATTACGTCTGATTGAGGACTTTGTTAAACTTAAAATTCTAGTCGAAATAACTGGGCTTAAGCGCAATAGAGTTTTTGTGTTTGAGGAATATATAAAACTATTCAGATAATTAATTTAAAAAATGTCAGACTTAAGTTTCAAAGAAAAAGAAAGGTTAGAAAAAATTTACGAGATGTCCTCAGGATTTGTGATGACTTTCTCGAATAAAACATTTAAAGAATTTATTTTATACCAAATCCCATCTTTAAAAGTTTTAAAAAAAATTAAAATTCTAACTTCATATTTTTGGCTAAAAATCTCTAAAAATTTAAATAGTCGCGCCTGAACGGCAACGACACGTCCCTTACGCTGTATGGATATACAGCTTCATTTTTTAAAATTTTTATCTCAAAAATCTTGTCGTTGCGTTAGCGATGCATTAATCTCTTTAACCTTAACAACCTCTGTAACCTTAACTATATATTGCTTTGAACGATCTTCAATTTTAATTTCTCGCTTATTCTCTTCTTTATTTTTAGGAACTTCTGGCTCTTGAAGATCTTCGGCTTTTAATTTAATGTTTCCTTCGGCAATTGCTTGTTTTTTTGCTTCGTCTAGTCTTTGAGATAATTGTTTTTGAATATTTTCATGCCACACTGATGCGATATGTGAGATACATTTACCATTAGGGTAAAAGTGAGAGTCTTTATATTGTGGTGATGCAATAATTTCATGACATTTTTTCCTAATTAAATCTTCAGCATCGCTACCAATTATCATAGCAGCAGAAACAATTGAACCAATTAAACTGCATTTTCCTATTTTATCATTTGGAACTATAATTTCAGATCGAGAAATATTTCCCTCAATTTTATAGTTAATTTTGTCA
>JBJTWJ010000053.1:0-5188 GCA_046081665.1 Alphaproteobacteria bacterium
GTAATTCCAAACATTTTTTTAGCGAAAATTTTTTACAAAAAATTAAAAAAATTTTTGCAGAAGAATTTTTTGGTATGACCATCAATTCTTTTAGCTCAATATCATTATCTCCAGCATTAATTTCATTTTGCATTGATAACAAATCTGGCAATCTCAAATTTTTCAAAGAAAATCGCTATTTTTTGCTCAATATTTTAAGTGAAGAACAACAAGACTTGGCATCAGCTTTTGCCACCCCAAAAAACTCCAAAAAATGGAGCGTTGAACCTTATATTTTTAGCAAATTTGGCAACCCAATTTTTCATAATTCTCTATGCTTTATTGAATGTCGTAAACACAAGGTAATCAGGATGGGAGATCATCACATCATTATTGGCGAAGTAATCAATTTTGCAAAAGTTAGCAACAAAAAACCCTTACTTTATTTTTCTGGAAAATATGCCCAAACCAAATAGATATTGCTGAATTTTATAACCTTATCGTTGAGCTGATTTATTCCAATTCAATCTTTAAAAGTTTTAAAAAAAATTTAAATTCTAACTTCATATTTTTGGCTAATGATCTATAAAACAAATTTCATCAAATCATTACTTGAATTTACCAAATCGCCAAGATGACTATTAACATATTGAGCATCAACAATAATTTGCGATCCAGCTTTCATTTCGCTAGCATTGAAGCTAACTTCTTCAAGGATCTTTTCCATTAAGGTATGCAATCTTCTTGCCCCAATATTCTCAACTTCGCTATTAACCCGATGAGCGATTTTAGCAATTTCTAAAATACCATCATCCTTGAACTCTAAATTAATATTCTCAACTGCAATTAAAGCTGTATATTGCTTGATTAAACTAGCTTCAGGATCGATTAAGATTCTTAACAAATCTTCTTGAGTTAATGGCTTGAGTTGAACACGAATAGGAAATCTTCCTTGCAATTCAGGAAGTAAATCTGAAGGTTTAGCAAGATGAAATGCTCCTGAGGCAATGAACAAAATATGATCTGTTTTTATAATCCCATATTTTGAACTGATCGCTGTTCCCTCAACCAATGGCAAGAGATCTCGTTGCACCCCTTCTCGTGAAACGTCTCCTCCCTTAAGATTACTTCTCGCACAAATCTTATCAATTTCATCAATAAAAACTATCCCGTCATTTTCAACGGCTTTTAAGGATTTTTTGATAATTTTATCTTCATCAATCATTTTGTTTGACTCCTCGTCAATCAAGGTTTTCAATGCTTCTTCAACCGTAAGGTGAACCTTCTTGGTTTTTTCTGAACCAATGGCTTTACCAATCATTTCGCCAATATTTATCATTCCTACTTGACCTCCCGGAAAATCAAAACTTGAAGAATAAGAATTGCCATTATCTGAAATTTCAATTTCAATTTCTTTATCGTTAAGTTCACCGCTTTCAAGCATTTGCGTAAATTTTTCCTTGGTTTCATCAAGAGCATTTTCGCCAACTAAAACTTTAAGAATTTTTTTCTTAGCATGTTTTTGAGCTTTTTCAAAAACTTCTTTTTTCATTTCGCTTTTTTGATTTTTAATAGCAACCTCAATCAAATCACGAATAATTGAGTCAACATCTCGACCAACATAACCAACCTCGGTAAATTTAGTAGCTTCAACCTTAATAAAAGGAGCATTTGCTAACTTTGCCAATCTTCGTGCTACCTCAGTTTTTCCAACCCCAGTTGGGCCAATCATCAAAATATTTTTGGGCATAATTTCTTCGCGTAATTTTGGCTCAACTGCTTTTCTTCGATAGCGATTTCTTAAAGCAATTGCTACTGATTTCTTAGCATCATTTTGGCCAACAATATAGCGATTTAACTCTTCAACGATTTGCTTAGGAGTAAGCTCAAGATGAAATTTATTTTTTGAATTATTCTGTTCTTTTTTCGATGCTTTGGTCATTGTTATTTTGTTGTTGTATGTTATTTTTTTTAATGCCGTTATAGCTGGAGTAATTTAACCACAAAACCACTAAAAAAATTACTAAACTTGTTATTAAAATTGTTAAAATAATTTTCATAAATTTAATTAATTTTTTTATTTTACAATTATTTTTAACAACTCTCTAGAATTTTTACGATTTCATTTTGTAACTCAAAAATACCATAGTTTTTTTTAAAACTTGTAGAAATTATCTTCGTAATTGCCCGAGGATTTAATTTAATGTTAGTGTAAATTTTTTCAAGGGCTAACTGCTGTTCGCTTAAATTTAATTTATCAATTTTTGTTAAAACCACTTGAAAACTAACATTGTATGATTTGAAAAATTCCATTAATTCTAGATCATGCGCTTTCAAACCTTTTTGGGCTTCAATCAGCAAAAAAATGCGTTTTAGGTTTTGCCGATTATAAAGATAATCAATACTCAGCTGTTGCCAATATTTGATTGAATCAAGAGAATTTTTAGCATAGCCATATCCTGGCATATCAACAATCATAAAACCATCACGATAACCCAAGATTTTAAAAAAATTGAGTTGCTGAGTTCTTCCTGGAGTTGCCGAGGTAACGGCAATTTTTTTACCAATTAAAGCATTAATCAAGCTTGATTTTCCAGCATTTGATGCCCCAATAAAAGCGATTTCAGGAAAATGATTATTGGGCAATTTTGTTAAATCATTAACCCCAAACAAAAACTCAGCATTACCATTAAATATTTTGTTAACTAAAAGATTTGCCATGTTTTTGTTTGTTTAATTAATTCTTTTTTCAAACTTTCGTTCAGCAAATTCAATCATTTTATTAGCAATATCAATGCCTGAAGCGTTTTCAATACCTTCTAATCCTGGTGATGAATTAACTTCTAGAATTTTTACTCCACTATTGGAACGAACCATGTCAACCCCAGCAACATCCAAGCCCATCAACTGAGTTGCTTTAATAGCAATATCACGCTCTTTATCGCTGATCTCAATAGCTTTAGCAGTTGCACCTAGATGAATGTTAGCTCGAAACTCACCATCTTGAGCAATCCGCTCCATCGATGCTACAACTTCATTACCAATTACAAAACAGCGAATATCATGACCCTTTGATTCTTTGATATATTGCTGAACCAAAACATCAGCATGAAGACTACGAAAAGCATTAATAACACTTTCCGAAGCTTTACTGGTTTCAGCCAAAACAACCCCTACCCCTTTAGTTCCTTCAAGAAGCTTAACAATCAATGGCGAACCACCAACTAGCTTTATCAAATCTTTAGTATCATATGACGAGTTGGCAAAAGAAGTAATTGGAATATCTAAGCCATGCTGAGCCATGATTTGCAAGGTGTGCAATTTATCTCGTGATTGAGTTATGGCTTGCGAGTTATTCAATAAATTAATTTTCATGATTTCTAACTGACGCAAAATTGCCGAACCATAAAAGGTCATCGCTGGTTTTAAACGTGGAATCACCACATCAACCTTGGATAATTTTTTTCCTTCATCAAAAAAAATCTCGCAAGCATTTGCTGAGATTTTAAGATAACAACCTCCAACATTTACAAAATTAACTTCATGTCCGCGTTTTTGTGCAGACTCAATAATACGTTGATTTGAATAAAGTTTGGGGTTTGAAGCAAGAAGAATAACTTTCATTGAGTTTATTAAATATTGTGTTGGTTTATTAAAAAAATTAGATTATTTGATGATTATTAAAAAATAAAAAATATATTGTCAAACAGTAATTTTAAATAATTTCAAATTCAACCGATTTTGTTTCGCGATAAGCTTTTAAAACCTCTTTACGCTTCTTCTTACCTTGCAGAAAAGACTTGGAGACATCAACAATTGTTTTTAATTGATTTAAAGTTTCACGACCAATAAGCATGCGAAAAGCCATGGAATCTCGATTGGCAAGAGTAAGTTCAATTCGCGCCTTGCGATCGCCTAACCTAACATAAGACTTAATAACAATTCTTTTTTCTTTTTTTCCACTCGAATCAGAAACCATTCTGCGTTCTACTATACGAGCGATACAGCTTCTTTTTAATCTTTTATTTTTTTGCAAAGGATGAATGTCAAATTTCACATATTCAACATCTTCAATAAAAAAATTTTCAATGTTAAAAGCATGAATTGCCGAGGTTTTAGCACCGGTATCAACTTTACCCTTAATTGCAGGCAAGGCAATACAATCCAAGGAACACCACTCTTTCCAGCCGATTGTTTTTTTTGATTTAACCTTGCTCATATTTCTAATAACTTTGGCGTTGCTTAATTATACGATTAACCATCGCTAAATCTTCAGCAGTATCAACTGATAACGGATGATTATCAACAATTCTGACTCCGATTGATAAATTATTTTCCAAGGCTCTTAATTGCTCCAAACTTTCTCTTTTTTCTAATGGCGAGACTGGCAATTTAACAAATTTTTTTAAAGCAGAAATTTTATAAACATAAATTCCAATGTGATGAAGATATTCACCATCATTATCCTTGCTGTAAGGAATTGGACTTCGTGAAAAATATAAAGCTCGACTATCTTTACTTAAAGCAATTTTAACAATATTAGGATTATTAATTTGACTTGGTTCTTTGATTACTGTAGCAACAGTGGTAATATCAAAATCTGAATTTTGTGCTAACTCAACCGCATTAACAATAACTTCAGGATCAATATCTGGCAAATCACCTTGCAGATTTGTGATAGTTGAAAACTCACGTTGCGTTGATGATTGATATTGCTCTAAAGCACTGAAAATGCGGTCTGTTCCAGATGGCAAATTAGGGTCAGTAATGATAAAATTGGCGTTAATTCTTTGAGCTTCATCAGCTATTTCATTGCAGTCACAGGCTATTAAAACTTCCCCAACGTTAGCTTTCAAGGCTTGTTTGTAAACTCTTGCGATCATGGTTTGCCCAGCAATATCAGCCATAGGCTTGTTTGGCAATCTGGTTGATGCCATTCTAACAGGAATTATGATTAAATTTTTTTTTAACATATTTAAACTAAATTACGATAAACCCTTGTCTTTCAACATTAAAAAAGATTTTTTTAAATTTTTTTTATTATAAATTTATTAATTCAAAAAAAATCAAAGCTTTAGAAAGCTTATTTTTGTAATGCTAAATAGATTTTAAATTTGCACTTGAAATATTATTTGAATTTTATTATACTTGGTTTTAAAATATTTTTTCTAGTAATTTTTTTTGTTTTCTTAAAAAAAATTTATTTAAA
>JBJTWJ010000054.1:0-1564 GCA_046081665.1 Alphaproteobacteria bacterium
ATTGAGTTTAATCAATATAAAATTGAATTAACTTCGCATAAGGCAACTTTTAATCATCTTACCAATCACGATTCTGAGGGTTTGGTATTTCCAGAATTATCTGAAATATCTAACCTCGGCAATAATAATGAAATATCTAATTTTGTTGCAACTGCTATAAGTCAGAATCCTAAAATTAAATCTGCTTCATACGCGAGTCAAGCCAAGAAATCAGCGGTTTTAGCTGAAAGTGGAAAATTATTGCCAACAATATCTCTAAATTACCAAGCGGAAAATCAAAAATCTTCTTTTTATTTTAATGGTCAAGAAATACAAAATAAAACTGTTTATTTAAATTTTTCAATACCAATATTTCAATCAGGTGTTGAGTATACCTCAATTGCTAAAGCCAACAAAGAAAGGCAAATCGCCAATTTGGAAAAAAAGTTATCAATTAAGGAAATCCAAAGAGACGCCATTGAGCATCATAGAAAATTTTTATATTTAAAAGAAAATTTTATATCATCATTAAGTGCTTTTGAAGCATCAAAAAAAGCTTTAAATTTAGCCAAGAGTAGATTTAATAAAAAGGATATCGGTTTAATGGATTATTTAATTTTGGAAATTGATAATATCGAAATCCATAAACAGATGATATCACTTAAAAGTGATTATGTTATAAGCTATTATAATTTAAAATCTTTAATTGATGAAATTAATCCCAAGGAATAATAACCTAGATGAAAATGATATAATAATCAAAACTTTACTATGTCTTAAAAATTCGTTTTGGCATTGCATAATATTTAGTTCGATTATTAATATCTTGAGCCTTGCTTTGCCAATCTATTCAATGCAGGTTTTAGATAGAGTGCTTGGCTCTTCATCAATCGAAACATTGATTTATTTATCATTGATAATTTTTATTGCGGTAGTGGCAATGAATTTTTTAAATAATGTCAGAGATTATGCTTTTTCTTTTATAGCTAATTCTTTTGAAAAACAGTTAGTAAAAATAACTTTTAGTTGCAATATCAAAGACTCAATCAAATCAAATATTGGTATTCAATATCTTAGAGATTTATCTTTTATTAAATCATTTATTACTAGTCCAAATCTGCCATTTATTTTTGATGTCCCTTGGATTATAATATTTTTAATAGTAATTTTTTATATTCATTGGATTTTAGGATTTTTGATTTTAACAAGTGCTTTAATACTTGTTTTTATGGCATTTTTAAATCAAAAAATTTTAAAATCTGATACTGAAAAATTAAATGAGATGCAGATAAAAATTAATCGCGACCTAGAGATTTTGACAAAAAATTCGGAAGTGATTATTGGTATGGGAATGATTGAAAACATTAATCGCAAATATAGCGAAGATCTTTTGGAGTTAAAAGAAATAGAGGAAAAACTTAAAAGTAAAACCAAATCAATTTCAACTACAGTTAAAACATTGCGTTATTTTATGCAAATAATGATTACCTTCATCTCCGCGATTTTAATAATTCACGGAAAAATGTCTTCAGGGGGAATGATTGCAGTCTCGACTTTAGCTGGGAAAGTCTTAGCACCTTTTGAT
>JBJTWJ010000055.1:0-5185 GCA_046081665.1 Alphaproteobacteria bacterium
AAAAAATAAGAAAATAGGTGAAATGTTATAAAATTAGATTATATTTGCTAATTTTGTCATTAATTTTTTCTTGATATGTAAATCCTATTTTTTTGTAAAGATTTAAGGCATTTAGATTGTCATCGAAACATGTTAGATAGAATTCTTGGAATTTATTTTTACTAAAATTTATAATAAAATTAAGGGCTTGAAAACCAATGCCTTTGTTTTTATAGTCAATTTTGTGAATATAAATTGCAATCTCTGCTGATTTAATTTTATAATTAATATCTTTTAAATAAACCATGCCAACAAATTCATCATTGGCTTTAATTGCAAAGGCAATGTTTTTGGGGTTTTTTTTGTTCATCGATTTAAGCCATTTAAGATGAAGTTTTTGGTCAATATATTTAACATCAAAATATTTAACCACATTTGCTGAATTTCGCCAATCCCTGGATTGTAGTTGAGTTTCTCTAGGTAATTCAATTAAATTTAAAAAACTGATTTTCATAGATTTTAAATTATTTTTTAAATTATAAATCTCTTCATGATTTATACCAATTCAATCTTTAAAAAAAATTAAAATTCTCACAAAGTTTTTTTTAAAGATTGAATTGGTATTAGAGCAATAATTGAAGGTTAGGGATTTGTAAATTTAACATTAAATAACCATATAATAATTTGATAATTGACAATTTATTTTCCTAGTTTTCTTATTTTAATTTAATTAGTTTTTTTTTATAATCTATAAAAATTAATTAAATTTTTAGTTTAAAAATTTTAATTTTTTTTAAAGATTGAAATGGTATATCTATAATCCTGCTAATTATTTAAAAATTAATTAGTAGGATTAGTTAATAATTTTTTATAAAAAATGCTTAAACTCTCAATTGTTATCCCTGTATATTTTAACGAATTAAATCTTAATGATACATATGATTTTCTTAAGAACAAAGTACTGGATCAATTAATAAATAAAAATTTTGATTATGAGTTAATTTTCGTTGACGATGGTTCAGAAGACAGATCTTATGAAATATTGCTCGATCTAAAAAAACATGATTCAAAAATTAAAATAATTAAATTATCAAGAAATTTTGGTTCTATTAACGCTTGCTTTGCTGGTATTGCGAATGCTAAGGGAGACTGCTTGGCAATGATTAGTGCAGATTTGCAAGATTCGCCGGAGTTGATTTTAAATATGTTAGAAAAATTTCAAGAGGGATATAAGATTGTAATTGCATCAAGAAGAAGTAGGGAAGACCAATTTTTTTCGAAAATTTGCTCATCATTTTTTTATAAAATCTTTAGACTTATAGCTCAAAAAAATATTCCTAAAAATGGTTTTGATTTCTTTTTAATTGATAAAAATGTTATCGAATTTTTAAAAAATCATTCTGAAAAAAATACTTTTTTACCAAGTCTGATTTTATGGAGTGGTTATAAATACTACGAAATTCCCTATGATCGTAAAAAAAGATTAAAAGGCAAATCAAAATGGACATTTACTAAAAAATTTAATTATTTTATTGATTCAATTACTGCGTTTTCATATACCCCAATTCGATTTGTAAGCTTAATTGGCTTGGCTTTATCTCTAGTCAGTGCGATTTACTTATTAATTATTTTTGTAGGCTATATAACTGGAAAATCTGATGTTCGAGGTTGGTCATCGCTGGCTAGTTTAATAATTTTTTCATTTGGAGTGCAGATGATGTCAATTGGAATAATTGGTGAATATTTATGGAGAACTTTAGACGTATCAAGGGCAAGACCAAACTATATAATTGAAGAAATAATCGAATAGATGTTTTATACCATTTTCAATAATAAATGAACCAATTAGGTATTTATAAATTAAGCTTTATCCTTTTTCCAGTCGTGCTAACGCAACGACATGTTTTAAAAACCTAAATCAAACCATTTTATAATAAGTTGTTCCATGGTATCCTTTCTAACCGGTTTTGAGATGTGGTCATTCATTCCTGTTTCAAGGCATTTTTCGCGATCATTTTCACCGGCATTTGCAGTTAAGGCAAAAATTATAACTCGCTTTTCTACTTTTCGATCTGCTTCAATTTTACGAATTTCCATAGTAGCTTCATAACCATCTTTAATTGGCATCATGCAATCCATTAAGATTAAATCATAATGCAGGTGATTAAATTTATTTATAGCTTCTAAACCATTTTCGACTTTATCAATTTCAAATCCAAACGAAGTCATAATTGCTTCTGCAACTTTCATATTTACAAGATTATCCTCGCAGATTAGAACTTTAAGACCTTTGGTTCGAATGTAATCCTTTTTAATTATAACATTTTTATCTTTCGATTTTTCAATCTCTTCTTGATCAAAACCAGCATTGAAAATGGTGAATAAGCCATTAAGAAATTGTGTTTTCTTAACTGGCTTAGTTACTAGAAAATCAAAGGTTTTGATTTGATCGATTGAGAATTTATTGCGATCATAAATTGAAGTTAATAACATTGTTGGTATTTCTCTTAAAATATAATCATTTCTAATTTCTTTTATTAGTCTTCGAGCATCAACATTAAATTTAGGATTATGACTTACGATTATGCAGTCGATGTGCTCAAGTTTTTTTAGACTATTGCAAATATCTTTAGTAAAATCGCTTTCTTGTCCATTTTTTTGAGGAAAGCTTATCACATTGGTAACGATGTCAATATCATTAAGAAATTTTTTCATGAAAAAAGCTGAGGTTGAATTATTGTCAACTAAAGCGATATGATTATTGGTAATTTCTTTGATCAGTGAATCGTTGATGCTATCGGTCTCTTTAGCTATGATTTCGCCATTTAATTTTGTTGGGATAATAAACCAGAAATCTGAGCCTTTGCCTGCCTTAGAGGAATAGTAAATTTTATTTTCACTATTGTGATCGCCCATAACTTTAACCAGTTCGTTTGATATTACTAGACCTAAACCAGTTCCTCCATATTTTCTGGTATTTGACATATCAAGTTGGGTAAAGGATTTGAAAAGTAGTTCAGATTTTTCAGTAGGAATTCCTATACCACTATCAAAAATTGAAAATTTTATGTAATAGGTGTTATGAATAATTTTGTCGAGATCAACTTTTATTAAAATTTCACCAACTGAAGTAAATTTTATTGAGTTGTTTACAAGGTTAGAAATTATTTGCTTAACTCTTCCATGATCAAAATTTAAGGAATTAGGGATATTTTTATCAATATAGGTAATGATTTCAAGTCCTTTTTCATAAGCAGTAGTTGACATTAAATCAGCAACATCAGCAATTAAATCATTAATATCAAAGGGAGTTATTTCAAGCTCAACTTTACCTGCTTCAATTTTTGAAAAATTTAAAATATCATTAAGAATTACCAACAAGGATTCGGCTGAGCGATGAACTGTATTGATTTGATCGCGTTCCTCACCAAATATTCTATCTGAATCTTTTAATGTTTGAGTCATTCCAATAATGCCATTCATAGGCGTTCTTAATTCATGACTCATATTCGATAAAAACTGGCTTTTAGCTTGATTAGCTTCATCAGATTGTTTTTTTGATTCTACTAAGTAGTCAATTAACGGAAGCATAACATTACTTCGAAATATCAAAGCTAAAATTGATCCCACAACAAAAATAACAATTGAGGATATAATTGAAAATTTTAGTTTTTCTTGAAGAGCGTTATTAAAATTTTCAATATTATAACCAGAGATAATTGAGAAACCAATTCCAGATTTATAGCTAGTGTATAGACAATTTTCAATTCTTGCTTCATTAAATGGAATTGTTGGAATTGTTTCGGTATTAATATTGTTTTCGATGTTATTTTTGTTGATAATTTCAGGATTCGGATTAATAAAATTATCAATTTTATTAGATAAAATTTTAGCGAATTTTTTTAGAAATGGATCATTATTTAGAGTTGGATCATTATTTAGAGTTGGATCATAATTATTGAACTGTGAGTATCTTTTAACTGGATCTAAATTTTCTATTTGAGATCTAATTTTTAAATTATCTAATTCAACAGTTGGATAGCTGGAAATTATATCAAAATTTTTATTAAAGGCTATATAACATAATTTTTTATCTTCATATACATCTTTAATGATTTTAGGAATCATTTCTAGAGGTATTTGCGCAAATAAGGTTCCAAAATGTTTTTTACTTTTATCAATGTTTTCAGATGCAATCTCATTATCAATGTTTTCAGATACAATCTCAACTTTAAAAGGTATGACAAAATAATTTTCTTTATAATTTTTGTTTTTTAAAAGAAGACTGCCGATCTTGAATGGGCTATCAAAAATTAACGATTGTTCTGTAAATAATACAAGATTCTCTAAGTCAGAATGGGGATCTACATATCTATATTTGTTTGTGAATTTTATTAATTTTTTGTTGTAACTTTCATCATGATATCTATATTTGTTTATTAATTTTATTAATTTTTTGTTGTAATTTTCATCATAATTTTCAGAAAAAAATTGATTAAGATTTATGGGTTTAGGAAATATCTCTTTATCTGAGAGAATTACTTGATTATTTTTAATATAAATTAATTCTAAATATGATGAAATATTGCGAAGATGAGAATCGGCAGATTTGGTCTTTCGCAATAATTTAGCGATGTTGTCATTTTGGCCAGTAAAACCTAATTCAACAATTTTATCTGATGCATTTAGCATGTAGTTTTCAATGCCATTAAAAAAAATTGCAATTTGTTTATAGACAACGTTATTTTGGGTTACAGCTGATTCTATAATATTTTCTTTAAGTTGTTTTTTTAGTGCTTCGTAGATTATTAAATACCACAGACCTACCAAAAATAAGAGCAAACATGTAAAAACCCTAATGGAAGTATTAATATTTCTACGATAATAATTAATATCTCTACGATAATCTAAAGTTTTTTCATCTTGACTGCTAAGCCTTCTTTCTCTTCTTATCTTACAAATTTTTTTCAATAAACAAAATAGTAAAGATGATTTTCTTTTTTGATTTTTAATTCGATTTTTAATTCGATTTTTAAAGGGGTAAAGTTTTTTTATTTTTGAAAAAAAAATTCTAAATTTAAAAAAAAAGAATAGGGTTTTGGCAAATAAGCTAATAAGAAAATTTGACAAAGGATTTAAAGCATTCAGAAGTTCCAGACCTTTTGAAAGTATTTTGGTAATAATTTTTTGTTTTTTGAAAAAAAAT
>JBJTWJ010000056.1:0-12995 GCA_046081665.1 Alphaproteobacteria bacterium
AAATCGCTAGAAAATTTTTTTGCTTCTTTAAAATCTAAGCCTTGAGAATTAATTTTTTCAATGCCTTGAGAATTAATTTTTTTAATTTCTTCAATAAACTCATCTTGCCTATTAGCAATTCCTCCAATTTTATTAGCAATGATCAAATATGTTAAAAATCTTTTTAATTTTTCTTTATCTAATTTTGAATTATCCTTTGCTAAATTTTCAATTGCCCCAATAATCGAGTTTTCAATTTGTTGTTCAGATGATTCTTCATTTTTCGAATATCTTAATTTTAAATCTTGATCATAACCTTGAGTTTTCTCCTTATGTTTATCATAAACATCATATAATTCGTCATCTTGTTTTAATTTTTTATAAACCCAATTATCTCCTGTAGGAGCTACCTGATCATTCTCATGGGGGTTACCAGTTATTTCAACTTTATTTGCAGGGGTGGTAGGTCGAGTTTGTTCCGTGGATTGAGCTTCAGATTCTGGATGTGGATCCTTGGGTTGAGGATTAGATTTTGGATGCGGACTACATAGCCCTCTTGGGAAAACAAGTGCTCCTGTCGCCACTGCTTTTTCTTCATAATCATTATCATTTAGACAAACTGAACCTCTTGGAGCTAATGAATTAAATCTTTCGTTAACAACATGACTACCATCTTTAGCCCGTTCAAATTTTTTAACTAAATTTGGAACTCTTTGTGATTTTTCTCTGGGTGAAACACTAACCTCAGCTCTGGAAGAATCACCACCCCCTTGATCATTTTCGTAGCATGAACCATCTTTCATAGCTCTAAGAGAATCATCACCCTGCTCATCAGCAAACATAGTAGAACTGGGAGAAGCAGATCCTGATGATTCATCAGGAGCTTGAAAAACTAATTGTGATGATAAAATAGGTGGCTTTGAGGATTCATCAACATTTTCTTTTTGTAAAGAACCTTGACCACCAAATCCGCCCCCGTATATTGTTATACTTCCAGTTGAGCTTCGATTAGAATCCATTTGACCTGATGAAGATGATCGATCTGAATTACTTCGTCCTGATCTTGGAGTTAAAAAACTAAAAGCTCTTGACCAAACAGATGTTTTCGATCGAGGAGATTTCGGTATTCCAGACAAATTCAATCCAGGCACACCATTCATCGGTTGGGATAAAATTCTTGGTCCATCATGTAATGGCCAATTTTGTCTTCCGCTTAATGAAGGTCTACCACCATAAGGCTCATAAGGACTCGGTCTTGATGAATTTTGTGTTTGTCCATCATTTCTACCATATAGTGGTTTTCCTTCATCATGTATTCTTGGCGAAACATTTTTATCTGATATTGCCGGATTACCTAATCTTGGCGAAATCATACTAGCCATGTTTCTAGCAAACCTTCTAAATAAACCTGTTTCCCCCCTAGGCGATTTAATCGCCTCTCCTCTTTTAGTCACCATATGAATATCACTACGCGGGCTTAATATTTCTGCGGTTAGAGATTGACCTTCGTCACGTAACTGCCCCTGAAATGGTCTTTTTCTTGAATCTGTTAACTTACTCGGAGAAATACTTCCTCCATTTACAGAATATTCTTTTTGACTAAGCAATGCCTTAATTCTGTCTTTTAAAGAAGGAACAGAATCAACAACTGATCGAACCATAACATGGGTCGTCGTAGACATAGGTTTGCGAGAAGATTGATCTTTTCTAATTTCGTCCTCATCTTTAGTTAAAGCATTAGCTCCTTCTAAAGACGAATTTCCAAACCTCAAATTTTCAATTAATTTTGAGCGATCATGCTCACTCATTGCTTCCAAATAATCAACAGATTTTTGCATTAAAACTGATTGCCATGCGAGAAATGCTAATTTAATAAAATTACTTTTAATTTCTGCCAATTCTTTTATTACTTCTTCTTCTAAAGAAACTTCAGAGCCTTTAATTTTTCCAATTGATTCAATTGATTCAATTTCACATAAGGCCTGTGATGCTATAATAGATGCTTTCAGTTCTGAACTTTGTTCATTAAAAGAATCATCAGAATTTTCTATTAGAAAACTTGTAGATCTTCCAAACTCACCACCAAATTCTTCTTCAACATAACTTAAAACTTTTTTTTCAGGAGAAAAATGACCTGGACCAATTTTTGATTTTTTTTCCCTTAAACTTCGAAGCACCTCATCCAAACAATCAGAAAAAACCTCTGGATCAGAATTTAAAATAAGATTATCCAATACATTACTCTCGTTCTCCTCGCTTAATTTTTTAAGATCTATTTTCTTTAATAGAGCAAGTATATCTTTAGGCGTTAATTCTCGAGGAGATTTTAGAGGAGATTTTCGAGTAGATTCTTCATAAACAAGTGATGGAGAATGATCATTAAATCCACCTCTAGTTATTTCTGGGGTTTCTTCCAATTCTTCAATACTAAGCCTGCCTCTATCTGATCTAGGTGATTGATCATCAAATAAACTATAACTTTCTAAACCCATCGGGGTATCTTGATGACTAGATTCACCAATTAAACTATAATTTTCTAAACCCTTCGGGGTATATGGATTCGAAATAGATTGACCATGAAAACCTTCATTACCTCCTTTACCCACTAATCTTGACACCATAGACATAAATGGATCAAGAGTTTTGCCTGCTTCACTGCCTCCTTCAATAGCTCGATACTTACTTAAACCATGTCTAATATTCATTTCCATGGTTGTTAATTTGTATGGATTGAATTTTAAACTACTAGGATGAAGTCTATTTGTTGGCATAATTACTTAATATGGTTATTAATATTTGTGGTTGATTAACTAAACAAAATAAGAGTCAGTTAAATAAATTAGAAAACAATTTAAAAAACTAACAACTGTTTAAAAAAAAAGATTGTAATTTTAAATTATAAATGTCAACAACTAATTTAATTTTTTTATTTTTATATAGTTTTTAAAGAAAAAAATAAAATTAATAATTATAAATTTTAATTTAAAAAAAGTTTTAAAATTAACATAAAATACAAAACATCAAAATTGTTTTAAGGTTTCTTTAAAAAAAGAGCTTAGCATTTTTTAAAATAATTTTTTTTCTTGCAATTTTGTCAGTAAAAATGATATGGCTTTAGATCTGTTTCATCAAGATTATCAAAATCTATTAATACGAAAAAAAATATTTACTTTGTAACATTATAACATGATGTAAATTTGTCTAATATTTATTTTAAGTTTATAACTGTTTATGATTAATACATTTTCTCACCAATATTCAAAACACAATGCTACTTCTGAAGCTAGAATAATTAAGGAATTCTTGACAAATTTAATTTAACATATAATTTATCTGAAGATATTGCTGAAAATTATGCAAATCTTGTTAATCAACAAGCCATTTATATTTCCAAAGCAATATCTTCATTTTATAAAAACGAAGATATTGCTTTGAGAAATCATAAACACGCAATTTTTCTTTCAGATTTATTTGAAAGAAATAAAACTACATACGACCACTCACCTAACAAAGACGATGTTAAAGATATATTTCAAAAATATCTTACCGAAACACAAAGACATTAAATAGCCATATTAGCTTAGCATCGACATCTAGATTAACGCTTGATAATTTTGAGCGTGCATGGGTTTGATCATAATAAATTTGCTGGACCAAAAAATATCTAATGCCATTTCAATCTTTAAAAAAAATTATAACAAAATATTTTTTAAAGATATCGAAATGGAATAGCATCTAATTGTAAAAATGTTATTACTCAACTATTTTCCATAAAAGTTTTTTCATCCATAATCTGAAGCGATCAATATAACCAAACACCGCAGGCAATACTACTAAAGTTAAAATCGTTGAAGAAATTAAACCACCAATAATTGCTACACCCATTGCAGTTCTCATCGAAGCTGTTTCACTAAAACCAATGGCAACTGGCAAGGTTCCAACAATCAAGGCAATTGTAGTCATAAGAATAGGACGAAGACGAATTTTACCAGCAGTTATTAACGCTTCCTGTCTACTCTTGCCTTCAGCTATTAAACGATTGGCGTAGTCAATTAATAAAATTGAATTTTTACCTGAAACGCTAACTAACATAAACACTCCAAGCATCGTAAAAATATTTAGCGATTCATTCATCAACACCAAAGCATAGCTAGCTCCACAAAAAGCTAATGGCAATGCCAAGAGAACTGTAAAAGGAATAACAAAAGATTCATAAAGACTAGTTAAAATTAGATAAATAAAAACAATCGATAAAATTAACGCCAAACCCATTGAACTCATCATGTCTTGCATATTTTCTGAATCACCAGAAAAATTATAACGCACATCACTGGGAATTTTTAGCTCACCTTCTTGAAATGATTTTTCAATTTCAGCCATTAAATCACCAAGCCCAACCCCACTTGCCAGACTTGCGGTAATCTGGATATATCGACCACGATCCTGACGATTAATTGTTGCAGGTTCAATACCCTCTTGAGCTGTAGCAATATCTTTGAGACGAATTAACTTGCCATTAAGATTGGGAACAAAAATTTTATCAAAATTTTCTTTTAAATCTCTTTGCCCTTCTTGTAACCTGACTCGAACATTATACTCCAAGCCATTTTGACGAAGCTTGGTTGGGGTATATCCTTCAACATATCCTCGCAATTCATCACCAACGGCTTGACCATTAACTCCATAAGCCTTGGCAGAATTATCATCAATTTTTACACGAAACTCAGGACGAGTTGCTTTATTGCTATTGTCTAAATCTTTTAAACGTGGATCTTGTTTTAATTTTTCAAAAACTTTCATAGCATATTTTTCTAGAGATTCTTTGTTCGAAGAATTTAAAAACAGATTGAAGGGTTGACCTCGCGTTGCACCTCCTGATGGATCAAAATCTTTAACTATCGGATTGGCATATTTAAAATCTTTGAGTTTTAAACGCAGTTGTTCTTTAAATTGCGATGTTGAAATATCGCGTTGTTTTTTAGGCAATAATTTGATGTAAATTTCACCACGATTAGGTTGACGAGACATAGTTCCTGAAGAAACAACTGAAACCTGAACTTGCGGAAAAGTTCTAACAATTTCATCTATTTTTAAACCAGCTTGCGAAGTTGCATCGAGACTTGAATCAGCACTCAGCTCAAGGCTAACCGTAACTTCACCATTATCACTTTCGGACATAAAAGTTTTAGGAACAAATTTAAAAGCAAAGATACTGCCAATAAAAACCGCAAGAGTTAGCATCAAAATTTTTTTTGGATGATTGATTGAAAATATTAAAATTTTTTCATATTTTTCTTCCATCCAATTTTGCAATTTGTCAAATTTTTTTACCAAAATCACCAAGAAAAAATTACTTTTACTATCGCTAATTTTTCGATGATTTTTTCCTGCCAAATATGCACATAAAACTGGAATTATTGATATTGCAACAATCAGGCTAATCATCATCGCAAAAGCTATTGTTAAACCAAATTGTTTTAAATATTGGCCAACAATTCCCTTTAAAAATGAGATTGGTGTAAATACCGAAATAACTACCGCGCTAATTGCCACTACTGCCATTAAAATTTCTCGTGATGATTCAATTGCTGATTGTTTTGGGCTAAGACCAGTTTCAATTTTACGATAAATATTTTCAACAACAACAATGGCATCATCAACCAATAAACCTACAGCCAAGCTTAATGCCAACATGGTTATAACATTGATTGAAAAATCTGCACAATACATCACAATTGCCGAACCAACCAAAGTTATGGGCAATGAAATCGCTGTAATTAAAGTTGCACGACTATCGGCAAGAAAGAAAAATACTGTTATCACCGTTAAAATAACTGCTAAGAAAATTGTTTCTTGAATATCAAAAATATTACTACGAATGTAAGTGCTAGCATCTTTAATAGCAATTACTGAAGGGTTACCCTTCATTGTCGACATATCTTTTTTAATTTTATCTAATTGCCCTTTGACACCATCAACTGTTTCGATGATATTAGCATCTGATTGCCGAAAAACGGTGAGAAATAATGATTTTTTTTGATCGAAAAATGCTCGGGAATTTTCATCTTCTAATGTGTCAACGACTTGGGCAACATCACTAATTTTGGTTGGAACTTCATTCGAATAAAAATTAACAATCGAATTATTAATTTGCTCCAACTCATTAAATTCACTAGCACTGCGAAAAACTCGCTCTTTATCACCAACCTGTTTTTTGCCAATTGAAACATTTTGCCCAGAGATTGATAATTGACGATTAATTTGTGACAAGGAAATTTCGCGATCTTTTAATTTTTTTTGATCAAGTAAAATTTGAATTTCACGTTTTCTTCCACCTAGAATTTCAACCATACCAACACCATCAATCTGCTCAATTCTAGGTCTTAAATAGTTATCAACAAAATCAAACATTTCTGCTTCCCCTAAATCTGCTTTAACAATAATCGTTAAAATTGGTTGATCAGCAGGATCAACTCTTCTGATAATTGGCTCTTTGATATCCTCAGGAAGCTTTGGACGAGCTTGGTTGATTTTATCACGAATTTGTTGTTCAGCATATTTGATATCGATATTTTGATAAAGTTGGACAATAATTTGACTAGTGTCTTTTAAACTTCGTGATAGTAATTTTTTAATTCCTGAAACCGTACTAATTTCTTCTTCTAAAGGCTTGGTAACTAAACTTTCAATTTCAGATGGTGCTGCACCAGTATAAGCTGTAGCAATAAAAATAACTGGAACATCAATATCTGGAAACAACTCAACATTCATTTTCTTAAATGAAATATAACCAACAACAATGATTGTAACCATGATACTAGTGATAAAAGCAGGTCTTTTAATTGAGAGTTCAGTGATATTCATAAAAAATTAATTTGATTCATCGTAAAATCTTTTTTGAGCAATGAGCTCATGAAATTTATATGCAATTTCTTGAGTATTTAGTTCAGCGTTTGAAAAGTCTTGTTCAAAAACTAAAATTTGATAAGTTGAAGTTCTTCCTTGTTTTAAACGACTACGTTCATTTTCTAATTTATTTTTTTGCGATCTTTCAATTGCCAAAGCCAATCGTAAATTTTCCTGATAATTTTTAAGATTTTGAATTAAATTTTGCCAATCCAATTCCTGCATTGCTTGTTCATGACGATAATTAATTTTTTGGGAATTCATGGCTTTCCTTGCTCCTCTTTGAACATCAAGTCCAAGACCAATATTTATTGGAACAGAAAATTCAAGCCCAACCTTCCCTGCTCGACCTTTTTCATCAAAACTATTTTGCCAAGCTAAAGTTCGATTACGCTCAATTTGCGTCATTGAATACGAGCCATAAACATTGAGATTAGGTTTGTGATTTTCCTCTTCGATTTTGGCATTAGCAATAGATGATTTCATTAGTGCTTGTTTAGCTTTAAGATCAATACGATCATTAGCTCTAACAGGAGTAAATAAATATTTTTCTAAACTACTAACATCAAATAATTCTAATTGATCTTCAACAACATCTGATTGAACTAATCTTTTTTGATTAAAATTTCGACTGGCAATTTTTTCATTATTTTGAGATTGTTTGTACATTAATTCTTTGGCTTCAAGCAAGGCCTTAGCTTGCAAAACATCGCTTTTATCGCCTAAATTCATTTGATTTTTTTTATAAACATAGTCATAAATTTTTTTAGCATTTTCTAAAGCTCTTTTGTTTATTTCCAAAACCTTACGAGCATAAACTAAAAACCAATAGGTTTTTTCAGCTTCAACCAACTCATTAATTGCTTGGGTTTTGGCAAGATATTGTTGAGCTTGATTGGAATATAATAATGAATCGCGTTGGGCTCGAGTTGATCTTCCAAAAGAATTTTGCCAAATTGGCAATGACACTTCTAGGGTTGGAATTGCTTGGGTATTGGATATTGCTAGAGCTGGATTTGGCAAATTGGCAGTGTTCAAACCTTTGTAGTCATTGCTAATCATCGAGTAATAAACATTGGTTTTTAAACCAATCTCTGAATCATAAACAACACCAACTTTATTGGTTTGCGTATAAATTCGATTATAACGAAATATTGCTAAAGCTTGATTTTGCTCGACAAAACCACGTTCAGTTGTTGCATAAAGCTTTAGGGCAGTTACCAACTTAGCTTTCTTTTTTAACAATTCAAAGCTATCTTTGCTTTCATTAGCACTTTGATAAGCTAAGTTATCTTGCTTAACTTGGGCAAGATATTCTGGAAATGTTAAAGCTTTAGCTTGTTGAACGACAAGGGCTAGAACTAAGAATAAGCTTGTTAAAAAAATATTTGTTTTTATAATAAAATTACTTAAGAAATTATTTTGCTTTGTCATGAAAAGTTAAATTAAAAAAAAAGAATTATTTAATGATTAAAAAAATTAAAATACAAACAAATAAAACATTTGTTAACAAAATTGAAGAGATTTTGCAAAATATTTTTCAAGGAATCGTTAGTTATTCACAAAATTCGCAAAATCAATTAACCAATTTTACAGCTTCTAAAAATAACCCTTTAAAAAACCCTTTAAACATTGCGGTTGCTGTTTCTGGTGGAAGCGATTCTTTGGCGTTATTTTTTTTACTATTAGATTTTTGCAATAATCGCAATATCAAAATTCATGCCCTCAGTGTTGATCACCAAATGCGAACAAATTCAAGCAATGAGCTCAAAGAGTTAGCAAATTTATTAAAAAAATATCATTCCTTAGACAATTTTTGTCATCATATTTTAACATTACCCAAAAACAAAATTCCACAAAAAAATATTGAAGCAAAACTCCGTGAATTGCGTTACGAGTTACTTAGTAAATACTGCCACAAAAATGATATAAATCTATTATTTTTAGGACATCAATTAAATGATATTGCCGAGAATTTTTTAATTCGCTTACTTCGGGGAAGCTCAATTGACGGACTTTCATCATTAACCGAAATCTCGACATTTGATGATTTAAAAATAATTAGACCATTATTAAATTTTACCAAAAAAGATTTTCAAGATTATTTAATTTCTAAAAAAATCACCTGGTTTGAAGATGAAACTAATTTAGATGAAAAATTTTTGCGTAATAAAATTCGCAATTTTTTAACAAGCTTTGAAGATAGTGATTTACTGCAAAAAAGAATAAAAAATACTGCCGATTATTTTCTTGAAATGCGTAATTTTTTTGCTGAAAAAGTAAATAATGAAATGGCAAACACTACCTACAAAATTGATGATTCAAGCTATGTTGTCAATCGCAAAAAATTAGCATTATTAAATCGTGAAATTGCTCAAAAAATTATTGCTAAAATTATCATTGATTTATGCAATAAAAATTACATGCCAAGAAGGGTAAAGTTAGAGAATTTTGTTGAATATTTAATTTCTGATAAATTGTTAAAACCTCGTAGTTTTTGTTATTGCTTAACAAAAAAAATTAATAATGATGAAGTTTTAATTTATTTAAATAAATTTCCCAAAAGAAATTAGTTTATTGTTGTATAGAAAGTTGTTGAATATCGGAACCAAGTCTTCTTGATCTTAAGGATGAATCTGGAGATCGTTGTTGAGAAAAAGAAGCCGGAGTATCAACGGAACCTCGTCGAGATGATGAAACTCTAGGGTCTGAACCTGTTCGAGACAATAAATCATCTGAAACTCGCTCTGAAACGGAACCTCGTCGAGATAATGAAACTCTAGGGTCTGAACCTGTTCGAGACAATAAATCATCTGAACCTCGCTCTGAAATCGAAGTTCTGACAATTCTTGGTATATCCAAATGGCTATTAACAGCAATTCTAAAATCTAAAATTTTTTTATAAATTTCAGGTTCGAATTTTTTAAAGTAACCTTCAAGATCAAGATTATTTTTACGTCTTGAAAAAATTCCACAGCATCCATATTTCACAGGACTATCGACAGAGATTTTCTTTAAAAGCTTATTAAGAAAAAAAGCATTCACTGGAAATTTATAATTATTTGCATCAACAACAATTTCTAAATTATTTAAGGGATCTATGTCTCTTTGACCTCTTAATCTTTCTGAAGTATAGTCTTGGAATTTTTCTAAAGCTTTTTCTACAAAATCAATAGCATGTTGTGGCGATAAAAGAACTGGTTTTTCTTTACAAATCTTAAGGAACTTCTCAAGATTTGCAAATTCTTCACTAACATCTTTTAATCCTTCACAAAATTGCATTCTGGGATCTATTTCTGGCGCTATTCCACTTCTAGCAAATATCTTACTAATTTCTTTTATATTTTTTATTTCTTGAGCACTTGGCTGAGATTTTAAAAAATAATTCATCAATTGTTTTGCTACAATTTGGTTATCAATATCAGCTCCCATCCTAATTAGGTCTTTTATAGCGTTTATATTTTGCATCTTTATGGCAAGAGACATAGGAGTATATACTTGATCATCAATCTTAATTTGCTGATCAAGAAGTTTTTGATCAAATATTTTCAATGACAATAATTTTGCACTGAAATCTTGATCTGAATTTAAACGATTTACACTATCGACAGCAACCAAATAAAAACCGGCAAGTTTTCTTTCATTATTTTTAATTTTTGAGGTGGGATCGGAGCGAATTTTTTGAAAAAAATCTTCTAAAGAAGATTTAATTATGTTGTTTGGAAAAAATTTGCCAAATAATTGATCGCTAGATCTAGCTAAATCAGTTGAATTTTCAGGGGCTGTTTGATCAGTTTGATCAGCTGAAGGTCTCATAATTTTATAAATTAAAGATATTTTTTAAAATTGTAAATATACTAAATATATTTCTTAATATTTTTTTTTGATTTTGATAGGTTATCAACAACAGTTTTATTTTACAACTAAAACTTTAAAATTTATTTGATAAAATTATTAAAAATTTTTTTTACTTTTTTTGTTATGAATTTATTTTAAAGATTTGATTTGGTATAACCTCAAAAATTGAGGAAATAAAAAAGGGTTTTGCTTCATTTTATTGAAACAAAACCCTTTTTTTTATATTGAAATATTTTAAAATTAATTATTCATTAATTCTAATACCATATTTTTTTCCAAGATATTTTTCAATACTTTTTCTTTCTTCATTTTTAAGAACTCGATCATAAACAATGATTTCAGAAATCAAACCTTTCCATGATTCATTTCCTGGTCCACCAGAACTTCCAACATAAAAAGCAGGATTTACTGTTAATGGCGAATATCCTGGATCTTGTGAACTAGTTACAGTGAATGATGAACCACCAGATTGAGTAACAACAGATGTTGTTTCAACATTACCATTAACATAAACTGTCATGTTACTTGAGGTAACACCTTCATAAACTCCACTGACAACTTCTGGATTGCTATTAATGTTAGATGTATTTGTTGAGCAAAGCATGCTATCATTAAAGAGAATTCCTCTTTTGTTGTCAGCAGTTTTTACACTACCCCAACCATCATTTTGTGGATCACCTAGATTAAAAAATGCCACACGAAATTTACCAACAACTTCGATTTCTGGACGTGCAACTAAGAAAAATGAGAATCTATTGCCAAAGGTAGCAAGCTTGCTTGCTTGGGCAATGTTATTTGATTGCGATAGAATAAAATATCCACCAACCCCTACATCTCCAGTAAATTTTACCGAAGGAATACTATTAATTCCTTCAGATGTATAAGTAACTGCAGGAGAAGCGTTTTTAATAGCAAAAAATTTAACTGGATTTTGAGGATTGATATCATTCCATTGAGTTAAACGATATTCGTCATCAGTTTGAATTTCAATAAAGCTTTCATCAGTTGTTGTTTCTAACCATAATGCTAAATCTTTAATACTTGGAACTGGGGAACTTTTAGTGATACTTCGGGCTGTGGCAAGTTTAATTTGTTTTACCAAACGAGTTGACTGAGTTACACCTGCTACAAGTATACCAATGATTAAAATAACGATTGCAATCTCAATCATTGAAAATGCTGTGTTTTTTTTCATATCGTAAAAAAAATAAATGTTAATTAACTAAAAATCATCACTAAATTTTATTTAGATTTTGATTAGATTAAGAATTTAAAACCTTTTGTTTAAGAATTTAATTTTGAAAAATTAATACTCTAAAAACAAGGATTTTGGATTGTTTCACTAAAAGATTGGTTAAACCAATTTGTGTTTCTTGGTAAGTCTTTTAAGGTAAAATATTTTGAGATAAAAATTTACAAGAAAGGTTTTTAGAATTTTTTAAAAAACATTTCTTGTAAATTCTAACTCAAAAATATACTCCAACAAACTTTACAGATAGTTCAATGGTTATCTATTGTAAATGCAAACAATTTTTTTTTATTGTTTCAAAAAAGAATATTTTTTTATTAAACTATTATTTTGCAATAAAATTTATATAAAATTTTATCCAATAATAAAAGTAAAAAGATTATAAAATAATAATTAGAAATGGAGTTATAAAAAAAATAGTAACTAATACCATTTCAATATCTTTAAAATTACAAAAATAAATTAAAATTCTAACTTCATATTTTTGGCTAAAAATCTCTAAAACTTAGACAGTCGTGCTAAAGCAACGATGTATTTAAATAGTCGTACCTAACGCAACGCTCGCAAACCTCAGCTTTAAGGATATACAGCTTCATTTTTAAAGATTTTTGTCTCAAAAAACATGTCGCTAGCGCAAGCACGACCAGATAAAAAACTTCTTTGCCTTAGATGCGACTTGTAAAAATCTTCGTCGTCGCTTTAGCGCGACTTGTAAAAATCTTCGTCGTCGCTTTAGCGCGACTGGTAAAAGTATTTTGTTATATTTTTTTTAGAGATATCGAAATGTTATAACATTGGCTAAGCTTTTAACCAGAGTACTATTATTTTAAAATTTAAATTAACTAAATAATTTTATTTTTAAAACTTACCCTGATAAATTTTAATAATATTATCAAGCATTTTCAATGCTTCAACTCTGGGTCTTTGAAAGGTATTACGACCAATTATCGAACCATTTGCTCCACCTTTATAAATCTCACGGATTTCATGATAAATATCTTCT
>JBJTWJ010000057.1:0-12157 GCA_046081665.1 Alphaproteobacteria bacterium
TATGCTAAAATTATCGCAGGTTCAATCGATAAAAAAATTGGCATTGTTGATTCTGATCACCCAAATTCTAGAGGGATGAATGAAATTATAGTTGCCACAAAAGATCAGAAAATAATTGGTTTTTTGCTCTATCGCATTTGCGATGTTTTTGATCAAAATATCGAGCAGGATCCTTCGCAATCAGTTCTTCAGCAATCTTCGATGCTTGAAAAAATTCGCCAAGAGCAAGATAAAATTTCAATTGCCCAAGGTGATGCTGATAAATCGCTTGAAGAATTTCATCAACAATTTGTTGGTCGTGATAAATTTATTTATATTGCTGAAGCAGGGGTTGACAAGGAAATGCAACGCCAAGGAGTTTTACAGCAAATGCTTTTTGAGCTATCGGGATATTTGCTAGAACATCCTCAGCTTCAAGATCAAATTCAAAATCAAAGGCAAGTAGCTGTTACTTTTATTTCTAGAAAATTTAATCCAGTTCAAAATAATATGTTTGCTAAAATTGATGATGTATTATCACAAATTCCTCAAGACCAAGCACAATCTGAGCTAGATCCAAGAATTGCCAAGAGAACATCTAATCCTAGTGATTATGGATATGATTCTAGGTATCAAGGATACCCAGAGGTTGATCTTTCAAAGCTTAACAAATTTTTAACTTATTTATTTAAAAAACAGCAAGGTCCATCAACTAGCTCTAAAGCTAGCTTGCAAAGTCAAAAACCTAGTCCAGCTCCAAGCCAATCCTCGAGAAGATCTCTTAAAACCCAAAAAGCATCGGCATCGCAGTTATAAAAATACCCTAGCATTCAGTTTTATTTTAAAGATAAACTAATATGAATTTCACTAATATGAATTTCATTTTATAATTAAAAATCAGTTTTATTTTAAAGCAAAATGTCTAATACCATTTCCACTAATAAATGAACCATTTAGGTATTTATAAATTAAGCTTTATCTTTTTTCAGTCGTGCTTAAGCAACGACATGCTTTTTGGCTAAAAATCTTCAAAAATTTAAATAGTCGCGCTAAAGCAACAACACAGCTTCAGCTGTGGATATACAGCTTCATTTTTTAAAGATTTTTATCTCAAAAAACGTGATCAAAGCCTAAAGGTGCGACTGGCAAAAATATTTTGTTATAATTTTTTTTAAAGATATCGAAATGGTATAATTAAAAAAATAACAATTAACCATTTTCTTCTAATTTTTTTTGCAAAGCTCTACGTGCTTCAGCGTTGATTTGTCTAATTCTTTCTTTTTCCGCTTGAACTCTTTGATTTTCAAGATCAGTAATTGTATCGATAATAACTGGTAGCGATTCTTTAATTGAAGGCGTGGCATCACTTTTTTCAGTTAAATTTAGAATTATTGCTTGAACGAGATCAACAATTTCTTGATCGCAAGCCAATATCTTGGCATAACCAACTAAATTATTTAAATTTAGCGAAACAATTAAAGACTCTTCAGCGTGACGAAGCATGAAATGACGCTCCTTGATCTCCATCATTTTTAAAATATCAAATTCTTCTTTATCAAAATTTAAAACTTCTTTCATTGCCAAATTTGGATCATGATTTGGCAAATAAATTTCTGTAGCACAGTAGTCAACAATTGCCCTACCCAAATCAGAATAATTTGCCACTTCATTATCTTCGGCTGAAAAAATAATCACGCAATTTTTTTGACGCATTCGCTCCATAAATTCGAGAATATTTGGAGCAAATAACGGATTACCAATTAAATCAAAAGCTTGATTTAAAACAATAATCGCTGGACTGCCATCAAGATTTATTTCAATTCGATTTAAAATGTATAAAAACAAAGGAATTAACACTGGTTTTTGATCGCGATAAATTGTTAGATCAAAACCATTAATTTTATTGGTGAGCAAAAAATCATCTTGCTGATTAAAAATATGCCCTAACTTACCCTCGCTCCAAATTTGCAGATTCTCAAAAATAGTTGCAGTTTCGTTGGTATTAAAAACTTCAACTGCACTTTTGAAATCTTGACAATTCGCTGCAAAAATTCGATCAATAACATCGGGAATAAGATCAAGCTGTTGTTTAGAAGGTCTGTTTTTACGAAAATAAACCAGACTTTGAAAAAACTCAATTAAGAAATTTTTAGCATAACCATTATGTTCACCTTTAAGAGGATTTAAACTTAAAAAATAATTACTTTTTATATCATTAACACTTAAGTCAAAATATTTACCACCACTAAGTTCAACAAAACATTGTGAAGAATTATTAAAATCAAAAATAAAAGTTTTTGGTTTAATTTTTTGCGATTGAGATAACAAAAAATTAGTCAGTAAAGTTTTGCCAGAAGATTTTGGACCAATCACCAAAGTATGACCATTATCACCATCGTGAAAATTAAAGAAAAACGGGGTATTTAAAACAGTTTTAAAAGCACAAATTGCAAAACCCCAATGATTACCAGCAATTGATCCCGAAGGAAAGCTATGAAGCGAGGCAAACCCTGCAACACGGTAAGTATTGATAATTCTTTGTCGACGCAAAAAAGAAAAATTAGCAGGCATTTGCGACCAAAAACAATGCTCCATAAAAATATCTTCACGAACCATTACAAAACCTAAACTACTAAACTCTTCAATTGCCATTTTAACATCTTTGTTTAATTCATCTTTATTTTTGCTAATAATCATTACAGTTGTTTGCAGTTTACCATAATCAGTTTTTTTCCCCGATTTACTTTCAATAAAATTTTCCATACCACTCAAAGTTCGATATTGATCATCACCGCTTATCTTAAGGATGTAATCTTGATATTCAAAAGCCTCAAGATTTTTTTCATCATAAGAAAAATCAAAAGATTGCGTAATTATAAATTCAAAAGGTAACTGTAAGATGCGATCAAGAGCAGTAATGCTTACTTCAAAATATTCTTTTAAAGAAAAAATTGCAGCGAAATTTTTATTTTCATAACCAACAACTTCAAGTTCTCGATCACCAAAAGCAATCTTATGGCTTACCAAATCGTTGCAAATATCGTTAGCTACCAATGGATAGCGCTCTTCATAAAGATTGATTAATTTTCCAAAAAAACGCATTGGTTCAGAATAAATTATCCCTTCCCATTCTTTTAAACCAAGTATTTTAGCTCCATATTCCGCAAGATCATTAACGATATTTTTAACTAAAATCGAGAGATTTTTATGAGCTTCTTCCAAGTTTTTTAAATGCAGTGATTTAGTAGTAATTTTTGAAAATGATCGCGACAAACTTGCAAAATTGGTAATAGAGGTATCAACGCCCTCAATAATAATCGTGATATATAACTCATTAACATATTCACTTTTTAAATTATTTAATTCTTCCCATTTATTATTGAGATTAAGATTAAAAAAATCAGTAAATTCTCCACGCGGACTAATATTTTTTTTTCTTCTAAAAGTATTAAACCAAATAGCAAAATTAGTATCTTGAACATTTTTTTTAAAGGAATCTCTAACCGCATCGCGTAAAGAAATAATTTCCGAGATAACCGTTTTGTTGCTAAACCCTGTAACTCGAATTATTTTCATCAATTCACCATTTTTGGTAAGAATGGTGTCGTGCTCATAATGACAAACATATGGCACAAATGCTTCGTCAGGAATCTTAGCTGATGACTCCTTCTTCTTTTTTCTGAATATTTTTTTAAAAATTAAATCTGTGAATGATGACATTTTTATAATTTATCTTTTAGCGATTTCAAGATAATCTCGCTTAACATGGCCAGTGTATAATTGTCTGGGTCGACCAATTTTAAAGGCCTGATCTTCGATCATTTCTTTCCATTGTGAAATCCACCCTGCACTTCTGGCAATAGCAAAAATAACTGTAAATAAATTAGTTGGAATACCCAAAGCTTTGTAAATAATTCCTGAATAAAAATCAACATTGGGGAATAATTTGCGACTAATAAAATATTCATCATTTAAGGCGATTTTTTCAAGCTCAATCGCAATATCAAGCAATGGATCTTCAATTCCCAATTCATGCAAAACTTCATCGCAAGATTTTTTTAAGACCGATGCTCTGGGATCATAATTTTTATAAACTCGATGCCCAAAACCCATCAACCGAAATGGATCATTTTTGTCTTTAGCTTTTTTGATATATTCTGGGATACGTTCTTTGGTAGCAATCTCTTGAAGCATTTCAATAACCTCTTCATTTGCACCACCATGAGCTGGACCCCACAGCGATGAAATTCCTGCCCCAATACAAGCAAAAGGATTTGCCCCAGATGAACCAGCTAGTCGAACCGTTGAAGTTGAAGCATTTTGCTCATGATCAGCATGAAGCACAAAAATCATTTCCATAGCTCGCGCTAAAGTTGGACTAACTTTATAATTTGCGGTTGGTTTAGCAAATAGCATGTGCAAAAAATTTTCAGCAAAACCTAAATCATCTTGCGGATAGATTATTGGTTCACCAATTGAATATTTGTAAGCCATGGCTGCAAGTGTTGGCATTTTGGCGATGATCTTGTAAACCACATCCATTCGCCCCTCAGGACTTGCAACATTCATAGTTTCGTGATAAAAAGCTGAAAGCGATGCAACCGCTCCAACCATTATCGCCATGGGATGAGCTCTTCTTGGAAAACCTCGAAATAAAATATTGATCTGCTCATGAACTAACATATTTTTTTTAACATTAGCCTTGAAGTCTTGATATTGCTGAGCATTTGGCAATTCGTGATTTATCAATAAATAGGCTACTTCAAGAAATTCACTTTTTCTTGCTAACTCCTCAATTGAATATCCACCATGCTGAAGAACACCTTTTTCACCATCAATAAAAGTGATTTTTGATTCACAAGAAGCAGTCGACAAAAACCCCGGATCATAAGTGAACATCTGGCTTTCTTTGTACAAGCTTGAAATATCAATGACATCCTGACCAATTGTAGCATGATGAATTGGCAAATTAATTTCTTTGCCATTTGGCAAACTTAACTTGGCAAATTGAGTGGTTTTATTTCCTGAATTTATCCCCGAAGAAGCTTCCGAAGAAATCCCCGAAGAAATATTTAAAGAGGCCTTAAGTAAAGAATGCATCATAAAAAATAATTTGATTAATTAATATCATTTTCACTAAATTTTTCACTAAATTACTAACAAAATTTTAAGAAAAGATTTTTACAATTATAATTAAAAATTATTTCTTGAGTTGCAAGGACTGATTGCGATATTTCTTAAAAATTTATTTTGCGAATTAATTAATAAAAATATTTTAACTAACTGAAATAGACGTTGACAAAAATTAAAGTTAATCATTATAATATTTTTTATTAGCTAATATTATAATTTTTAATATTCAAAAAAATTATTATTTAATTGAAATATACATTATCCCACAAAATTAAATTCTTAGAAATATGGCTACATATCAAAATGAATCATTAAATAAAATAGCCCAAAAATTTACCGACATTGATTTATCGCAAATCGATGATGTATTTGTTGTCCCAGTTGGGGAAATATGCGATAAACTTGGCATCAAAGCTGAATTCAGAAAACTAGACGATGGTCACGCAGGTTATTTTGATCATGGGCTAAAAACTATTTTTATTAACGAAAACTATCCAGGAAGCAGAAATCTATTTACAGTAGCTCATGAAATAGGTCATTATATTTTACATGAAGGCACACGGAATCGTTTTGATCAATATAATAAATACACATCAGATGAACTAACAATAGAGAAGGAAGCAAATAACTTTGCGGGAGAATTATTAATGCCAAAATACAAATTTGAATCTATTTTTAGAGAATTGCAGGGTAAAACTAAAAAAATTGCTGATTGGTTTGGAGTTTCGCAAAGAGCTGTAGAAGTTCGTGGATTTTGCTTGGGGCTTATTGATAATATTTAATACCATTTCCACTAATAATGTCAAAAAACCCACTCGATAAAGATATTTTTGGGGATATTTTTGGGGACAGCCCGCTTGATAAAAATATTCTTGTGAATAAAAGGAAAAAATCAGATCTTGATAAACAGCTTGAAGATAGAAGAAGAAAAACAGATGGTGATTTTGAACACAAGATCACATGCTGTAAGAATCGGTGGAAAATTCTTCTACACGATCCCTTAACTTATGCTATTGTTTTAGGAGCTTTATTTTGTCTTCTTTGTTATGGAGTCTATTATGAGTGGAAATGGATTGAAATGATCGGCGATGGTTCCAAATGCTTTTTTTCATCATTATTAACTGGATTAATTCAATACCACATAATAGAAAAAAACAGGAAAAGTTGATTCATTCCTTAAACCTTATTAATCGAGCTTAAATAAAGATTGAATTTGTATAATACCATTTCCACTAATAAATGAACCAATTAGATATTTATAAATTATTTCTTTAAATCGGAATTGCGATTTCAACCTTTAAACCACCAAGCTTGTAAGAATCACTTAGCTTGATTGATCCGCCGTGAGCAATTACTGAATCAAAAGCAATTGCTAAACCAAGTCCCGATCCACCTGTGGTAATTTTTTTATCGAGATTTCGTGAATTATCAATGCGATAAAAAGGTTTAAAAACATTTTCTCTTTCGCCTTCTGGAATTCCAGGGCCATCATCTTCAATAACAATAATTAGATTATCTTGGTTCTTGTGTGCCGATAATAAAACATGTTGACCATAATTAAAAGCATTATCAATCAAATTTGTTAAAGCTCTTTTTAATGAAAGTTTACGAATAAACATTGAAAATTCAGGCTCAAGGACAATATTCTCTTTAACTTCTCGATTCATTTTTTGATAATAAACCACTAATTTTTCCATTAAAAAAGTTTTAATGTTAACCAGTTTACTTTTTTCTTTTTCGTCATAACGAGCAAAATCCAAATATTCATTGATAAGTTTTTCCATATCACTAACATCAGTTTTTAAATCAATGATTTCAGGTGTTTGAGTTAACATTTCTAATTGCAATTTCATTCTCGTTAAAGGAGTTCTTAAGTCGTGCGAAACTGCAGAAAGCATATCTGTTCTTTGGCTAATTTGCCTTAAAACTCGCTCTTTCATTTTGTTAAAAGAAATTGTTAAAGAACGAATTTCTTGCGAACCCTTTGGCCTAAGAACTCCTAGATCTTGCCCTCTTCCAAACTTTTCTGCAGACTCGCTTAATTTTCTAATCAAACGAATTTGATTACGAAAAAAAATAATTGATAAAATCGAAGTTAAAACAATGGTAAAGCCCATCCAAAAAATAAATACATAGGAAGACGAGCTAGTAATTTTTTTGATCGGAATGTCAAAAGTTAATACCCCTTGCGGTGTTTGAATTTTTACAAAAATCATATCGTTATCTTCAGGATTTTCATAAATTTCATAGGGCTTTAAACCATGTAAATCAAGTTCTGATTTAAAACGATTGTAGGGATCAATAATTGGATTGACATATTCGTAAAACTTACTTTTTCGCCATGCACTATCGCCAATTTTTTTGCGTTTCAAGCGGTGTCGTTCTTGAAAAGAAAATTCAAGACCAGTATTTTGCGACAGATCACGAAGCAAGGTTTCATATCCAGGTTTATCAATTGAGGTTTTAACAAAAACCATTTCAGCAATAACGCTTCGTGCCATATGCTTACTAATTACATCAAGATGCGTATAATAAAAAACATAGATTGAAACTAGTTGAATTATCAATGCCGACAAAACTACCACCAGCAAAAATCTTCCGTAAAGTGATCGCGGAATAAGTTTTTTAATTTTAAAATTTTTCATTAGTTTAAAATTTTAAATTGCAATTAGTTAATCGATTAGTTAATATGAATTAGTAAAGATTGAGATTTTATTTTATAAAATAAAATCTTATAAGAGATTTTATAACAAACTTTAATTTATTATATTATATCTTGTTAAGATCGCAATTTAGTTTTTTAAAAACCAAATCCAACAGCCTTTAATATCAACTTAAAAATGAATTATAAAATTTCCGCTAAAAATATCAATCTCTTTTACGGACAAAAGCAAGCATTGTTTGATATTAATCTCGATTTTCAAGAAAAAACTGTTACTGCTTTGATTGGTCCTTCGGGTTGCGGAAAATCATCTTTTTTGCGATGCATCAACCGCATGAACGACACCATCAACAATTGCAAAATCTCAGGAACAATCACTTTAGATAATCAAAATATTTATGACAAAGATCTAGATCTAGTGCTTCTTAGAGCTTCAGTTGGCATGGTTTTTCAAAAACCTAATCCGTTTTTAAAATCAATATACGAAAATGTGGCTTATGGTCCAAGAATTCATGGTTTATTCGCCAATAAAAAACAATTAGATCAAATTGTTGAGCAAAGCCTTACCAAAGCAGGACTTTGGGATGAAGTTAAAGATCGACTTTATGATCAAGCAAGTGATCTATCAGGAGGTCAGCAACAAAGGCTTTGTATTGCTCGCACCATCGCTATTGAGCCAGATGTTATTTTAATGGATGAACCCTGCTCTGCTCTTGATCCAATTGCCACAGCCAAAATCGAAGAATTGATTGATGAACTAAAAGAAAATTTTACAATCATCATCGTCACCCACTCCATGCAACAAGCCGCAAGGGTTTCCAATATGACTGCTTTTTTTAATATGGGAAAAATAATTGAGTATGATGCGACTGACAAAATCTTCACCAATCCCAAAGAACAAAAAACCCAAGATTATATTACGGGACGATTTGGATGATTTTTTAAGTTTAATTAATTTTAACTAAAATTTATGTTTGGCTTTTCACTAGCAGAATTAGTAGTGGTAATGATTGTAATCTTGATTTTTATTAAACCTCAAGACCTCCCAGAGATTGCCCATTTTTTAGGAAGAGTTTTTTTTCGTGGTAAAAGATTTTATCAAGAGCTAAAAAAAAATTTAAATGAGTTAGAAAAAGAATTTGGGATTGACGAACTTAAGCAAGAAATTAATCGCGGAATCGCTGATGAGGCAAGTAAAATCGAGGAAGAAACGACAGTAATTGTTGATATGTACGGCAATGAACATCAGGTTAAAAATATTCATGAAATCAGACCTGATCTTAGTAAAGAAGAAATTAACGAAGAAATTGAAAAATCAAAAAATATATTATAATTTTAATTGTCGTGCTTTAGGGCAAGTAAAACTTGCCATTACGCAAGCGAGAGGAAGTTTGACATTTGAAAATCTTTTTAATAAAATTAATTTTAAAAATATTTAAAAATATTAACTTATCGCAATTATTGTTAAGAAATAATATGATTAAAAATAAAAATATTTTTAATCATATTATCAATAAATTATAAAAAATGAACAAAACATCACAACATTCATCAATCAGCAATACGCTAAGTTCTCCAGACAGCCCAGCCTTTCATCTTGACCACTCGAAGCTTTCCAAAAAACAACAACTTGCTCTTGAATTTTTTAATCAACGGCAAAATCTTTTTATTTCAGGAGGTGCAGGCAGTGGCAAATCACATCTTTTGCATTTTATCAAAAGATATTATTCGCAGTTTGCCCTAGAAATTACAGCAAGCACTGGCGTTTCAGCGATCAATGTTAATGGTTCAACAATTCATTCTTTTGCAGGAATTGGTCTTGGCAATATGCCATTGGAGCAAACTATTGAAAATGTTATGCAACCAAAGATGAGTAAAGTTCGTAAAAGAATTCGCTCAACTAATATTTTGGCGATCGATGAAATCTCGATGATCTCGGCTCAAACTCTTGACTTGATTGATCAGGTTTTGCAAGTGGTTCGTGAAAACAATAAGCCAATGGGCGGAATGCAAATTATTTTGTTTGGTGATTTTTTGCAACTTCCTCCCGTCAGTAAATATGGCGAGAATTTTGATTTTTGTTTTAATTCACAAGCTTGGCAAAATCTTAATCTTGAGGTGATGATTCTTGATAAAATTTTTCGCCAAGATGACGAAGATTTTGTAAAAATTTTACAAGATTTGCGTTTTGGAAAAATCAGCCAAACCAGTCAAGAAGCACTTTCATCGCGAATCAACAATATTGATCAAAGCAATATAATTCGCCCAACAATTCTCACCACTCACAATGCCAAGGTTGAGAAAATTAATAGCGAATTTCTAAAAAAAATTCCCAGCGAAGAAATCTCCCATCACGCTAAATTTGAAGGCAATGATTATAAAATTGAATTCTTGAAAAAAAATTGTCTTGCTTCACAAAACCTCAAACTCAAGATTGGCGCGCAGGTGATGATGATAAAAAATACTTATCAAAAAGACGGCATAATCAACGGCTCGCTTGGAGTTGTTAAAAGTTTTTCTTCCAAAAAAAATTATCCAATTGTCCAATTTGCTAATTTTCGTGAATTAACAATAGGCCCTGAGGAATGGCTTTTAGAGCGTTTCGACAACGATAGCAAAACTTTGATCACCGAAGCCAAGATGACGCAAATTCCTTTAATTCTAGCTTGGGCAATGACCATTCACAAATCGCAAGGCTTAACCTTGGATAAAATTGCTTGCGATTTAAAAGATAGCTTTAGCGATGGTCAAGCTTATGTTGCCCTTTCTAGAGCCAGAAGCCTTGAAGGCATTACCATTGATTCGATAGATTTTTCAAAAATCACTGCTAACCAACATGCTATAAAATTTTATCAAAAATATGGTTAAAAAAATTATAATTTGACATCATAAATTTTTAACTTTTAATCTAACCAAAAAACCAAAATCTATGATAACTCATCAGTTAACTTTTTATCAAGCAAACTCGCGAATAATTCCAGTAATGCTTTACTTGCCAGACGACTTTGCAACGCTTGGCAATATTAAGACGGTAATTTTTGGCAATGGCTTTCAATCGCAACAAAGATTTATCGAAAAAAAAGATTATTATTGCAAACAATATACCTATCTTGCAGATTTTTTTACTAGAAAAAATTATGCTTTTATTGCCATTCAATTTGAAATTTTCGGCGATAAGGATCAGCTACCCGATTTATCAACTGGACAAAAAGTTGATCAAATAAATGAGCGAACTCCTTTATGGATAAAGGATGAAAAAATAATTTTAGAAGCAATTGAGCAATTAAAAAAGATGAATCTAAAACTCGATTTTTCAAAATTCATAATTGCTGGGCACTCTAATGGTGCTGATGTTGCCAAATTTTTTGCCAACAGACACAGCTCAATGATTAGCCATGTTATTTCGCTTGACGGCAGAAGATGTCCAATTTCGCCTTTTGTTGAGCTAAAACTTTTAAGCCTTGAAGCTAACGACACCTGCACCGATGAAAATGTTATTCCTGGAAAACTCGGATATGATCCATGGCCAGGCGAAAGAGAAAAAATTGAATATTTTATTTTTAAACCAAAAGAAGCTTTGCATCGAAGTTATTGCGAATATGAAGATGACTCAAAGACTGATTTTATAACCAGAGATAAGGCATTAAAGGCCATTGATTGGTTTATAAATTTATAGAATTTTTCACTATCTTAAAGAGAATTTTGTGATGCAATCCCTATACTTTATCTACAACCTCGAAGAAACGATCATGCTGTAAGTCCCCCCTTGAGCTCTTAAACCCCTACATTAATATTTATACCTCACCAAGCACTCGGACTGTAAGCTCTCCCCTTGAGGGGGAGCGGATTTCATAGGTTTAACGGTAGTTAAACCTATGAAATCGTGGGGGGTCAAATACTATACAAAAAGCTGGATGCAAATGAAATTTTTAAAACTAGAAAAGAAAAAAAATCAAAAAGTATATTTCTTGATTTTGCATTCAAACACAATAATTGTTAATAAGATTTTATAAATAAAAATAGATTTTGTGTATAATTTTTAAATGTTTTTATTCTATTTTTGGGCTATTAATATTTTTTCCTAACATGTTTGAATATGAAATCAAGAAATATACTTTTTGTTAAAATCTTTTGTTTTGAGTTTTTACTACACCTTTACATCGCATCTCTTTCTAGCTTTCTGACCCCCCACGATATTTTGGGACTTAACTGTTGTTATGTCCAAAATATCCGCTCCCCCTCAAGGGGGGAGCTACGGCCTGAAGCCTTCCCGAGGTTATGAATAAAGTGTAGGGGTGCAAGCCCTCAAGGGGGGAGCTACGGCCTGAAGCCTTCCCGAGGTTATGAATAAAGTGTAGGGGTGTAAGCGCGGCTCACAGCTTG
>JBJTWJ010000058.1:0-983 GCA_046081665.1 Alphaproteobacteria bacterium
CAGGATGTATCATTTACAGTATTGCGAATTGCATTATGCTATAATTCCAAGGCAAGGCTCTTTAACAAAAATCATTCAAAATCGGGCGGAATTTAAGGCTAAGCTAATCATTAAAGAGGTTAATAAAACTATGGAGCTTGAAGATCAAAAAATTGCTAATCCAGCAAATTCAATAAAATTATTAACCAAAGAATTGGCACAAAGACTAAACAAAAATTTATGGAAGAATGATGAAAATTAATTTTTTTAAACTCGGTCAAACTTTAATTGACGAAGATGACAAAGTCGGATTAATTCCCTCAATAACTAATCTTAGTGAATTATACCATTTCCACTAATAAATGATAAATTAAGCAAGATATTTTTGTGATAAAAATCTTTAAAAAATGAAGCTGTATGTTCATACAGCTGAAGCTTTTTAGAGATTTTTAACCAAAAAGATGAAGCTTAATTTATTACTACCTAATTGTTTCATTTATTAGTGGAAATGGTATTAGATGATTGGGAGCATGAAAATATTATTGAAGGGCGAAGATGGGCTTTGAATAATCGAATTCTTAATCATTATGAAATTTTTGATGTTGATTTTTTGCTTTTGCTTCATAAAAAAATGTTTGGCAAAGTATGGAAATGGGCTGGCGAATTAAGAAGAAGCGATAAAAATATTGGTTGCGATTATACTCAAATCAGAATTGAATTAAAAAAATTATGCGACGATGCCAAATATTGGCAAGCTAATAACATTTATTCAATTGCTCAAATTGCTTTAATTTTTCACCACAAATTAGTTAAAATCCATTTATTCGCAAATGGCAATGGCAGACACGCCAGACTTGTTTGTGATTGTATAATAAAAAAATTTTCTACTGCCAAAAACGAAATCAAAAAAATCAACTGGCGAACCAATGAAATTGATTCAATCGAAGAATTAAGAAAAAAATATATTGAAGCCCTAAGAAAGGCAGACAAAGGCGATTATCAAG
>JBJTWJ010000059.1:0-8129 GCA_046081665.1 Alphaproteobacteria bacterium
CCCAATACCGAAAATTTAGGATTAGAAAATGTTGCAATAAAAACTAATGCTCGCGGTTTTATTGAGAATCATCATCTAAAAACTAATGTTGATAATATTTATGTTATTGGTGATGTTACAACTGGTCCAATGCTTGCTCACAAAGCAGAAGATGAGGGAATTGCTGTAGCCGAAATTATCGCTAATCAAGCAGGGCATGTTAATTATGATGTTATTCCCAACGTTATTTACACTTATCCTGAAGTTGCAAGTGTTGGCAAAACCGAAGAGGAATTGAAAGCTCAAAACATCGCCTATAAATCTGGAAAATTTATGATGATGGCCAATTCTAGAGCTAGAGCTACCTTTGATGAGCAAGGCTTTGTAAAAATATTATCATGCGCTAAAACCGATCGTATTTTAGGAGCTCATATCATTGCTCGTGAAGCTGGAAATATGATTCATGAAGTGGTGGTGGCAATGGAATTTGGTGGAAGTGCTGAAGATATTGCTCGCACTTGTCATGCTCATCCAACCTACAATGAAGCGATTAAAGAATCTGCTTTGGCATTGGACAAAAGAGCGATTCATTCTTAATTAATGATCTAGGTAATCAATTCATTAATTGATAATTTTATATTGCTGTTAATGTTTATTAATTAATGTTGTTTATTTTTAAAACAATTGCAAAAAAAAATTTTTTTTTGATAAGTTTTTTTTTACTTGATTATTAAAGATTATTAATTTGTAAGGGATATTAATTAATATCTTTTGCAATGACTGATAATCTGGTAAGAATCAACTCAATTAGAAAAAACCATTCACATTACAATTCTCAAGAAATCAATGAATTTATGAGTGAAATTTATAGCGATCTATCATGCAAATCTCAAGATAAAATATTTGCCCATCCCTTATCTTATCCCTTGGCTTATCCCTTGGCTGAGCATAGTGATAAAAATTTAACTTTAAGTATTAAAAGTCAAAGTAAAGTTGATTTTTTTAAACAAAAATCGCAACAAGATCCTGCAAATCTTGAAGAGGTTTTTTTTACAACAAAACCACAAAAATTATCGTTAACAATTTCTGAAAATCCAAAAGAAATTCGTAGTCAAATTAATGACATATCGCAAATTTATTTGCCAAAGGTTACCGAACATTATGGCGTTAAAACCCTTCAAGAACTTCAAGAAATTGATGAAGCTAATCGCAAATTATTGGCAATAAATGGCGATGAAAATAGCGAAGTCAAAGATCAAAAAATTGAAAAATTTAATCAAGATCAAAGCATTGCTAATCAAGCTCTGGGAGTGGTTGTTGATAATTCTCTGGATGCAAAAAAATCGTCAGATAATCCAATTAATTTTAACTTAATTGCCAAGCAATTTGCACAATCAAATCAATTGCCATCACCTCATTTTGGATCAATAAAATCTTTTAGTCTTAAAAGAAGTTCAACAATTACTAACAGAAGATAATTAATGCCAATTTAATATCTTTAAAAGTATTAAAAAAATTAAAATTCTAACAAAAAACGTGATCGCTATAGTTAAGGTACGACCAAAAAACAATATTTTGTTATAATTTTTTTTAAAGATCGAATTGTTAAATTATAAAATTTTATTAAAAAAACAATTTTCACTGCCAGTATGGCATGCACATCCCTCTTGCTCAACGCTTAGTAAAATACAATCATAATCGCAATCAGCAAAAATATTAACAATTTTTTGAGAGTTTCCCGAAGTTAAACCTTTTTGCCATAAGTTTTTACGCGATCTGGAGAAATATGTGGCATAACCACTTGCAATGGATTTTAAGATACTTTCCTGATTCATCCATGCTAACATTAAAACCTTGCCAGTATTGCAATCCTGAGCAATTGCAGGGATTAATCCTTGGGCATTGAATTGTAATTTTTTTAAAATTTCTTGAGCATTTTCTAGGCTTATTTGGTTGTTTAAAAATTTATCTGTTGTCATAATTAAATTTGTTGAATTTCTAACATCAAATCTTATAATAACTTGAAAAATTAAAAAAAAATATTTTTTATGATAATCTGTACCAGAAGAATAGAGTTCGATGCTGGGCATCGTTTAATTAATCACGAAAGCAAGTGTAAATTGCTTCATGGTCATCGCTATGCTGTGGAGGCAAGTTTTAAAAGTTTTAAAACCAAAGAGCTTGATGAGATAGGAAGAGTGATCGATTTTGGTGTTATTCGCGATATTCTTGGGCAATGGATTGATGACAATTTTGATCACAACACGATACTCAATTTGAATGATAAAAAACTTGGCGATGAAATTACCAAAATTACTGGTCAAAAAATTTATTACATGAATTGCAATCCAACAGCTGAAAATATTGCTAATCATTTGCTTAGAGAAATTTGCCCTAAATTATTTGCAAATCATCAAGTTGAATGCATTGCTATCAAGCTATACGAAACTCCAAATTGTTATGTTTATGTTGAGCGCTAAAAAAAATTCCCAAACTTTTAGCTATCGCATTTACTACGAAGACACCGATGCTGGAGGAGTGGTTTATTATGCTAATTATTTAAAATTTTATGAAAGAGCTAGAACCGATTTTTTAAGAGAACTTAACATTTCGCAGTTTGAGTTAGCAAGTGAAAAAAAAATAATCTTTGTTGTGCGTAAATGTGAAATTGAATATCATCATCCAACAAGGCTTGACGATATGATTGAAGTTGATGTTAGGGTTAGTGAAATTAACAAAGCTACCTTGACAATGATGCAAAAAATTACAAAATCATCGCAATTAATTTCTCAGTTAAAAGTGGTATTGGTTTGTTTGAATTCTCAAACTTTTAAACCTATTAGACTCCCACAAAATTTATTAGATTTAATTTATGTTTGATAGTTTTTCACAAAAGATAACTAAAATCTTTGATAAAATTTCTGGTAAAAAAATTATCTCCCAAGATGATCTTGATTTGGCTTTAAGAGAAATCCGTGTTGCCTTACTTGAAGCTGATGTAGCGCTCAACGTTGCCAAAGATTTTATTGAAAAAGTTAAAGTTGAAGCCTTGGGTAAAGAAGTTATCAAAAGTGTTTCGGCAGGAGAGATGATTGTGAAAATTGTTCACGATCAACTTGTCGAGCTTTTAGGAAGTGAATCTAACGCCATTAATTTTAATTGTGCTCCACCTTTGGTCATTTTAATGGTTGGTTTGCAAGGTTCTGGAAAAACCACTTCAACTGTAAAATTAGCAACTCGATTAAAAAATAAAAATCACAAAAAAATATTATTAGCTTCGCTTGATACTTATCGTCCTGGAGCATTTATTCAAATGCAAACATTGGCTCAAAAAGTTAATATTGATTTTTGTGTATTTGATGATAAAAAAAGCCCATTAACTTTGGCAAGCGAAGCTCAAAAAAAAGCTCAAGAGGGTGGTTATGATGTTTTAATCCTTGATAGTGCAGGGCGAATTGCCATTGATGCACAAATGATGAATGAATTAGTTGAAATTAATAAAAAAATAAATCCCCAAGAGATTATTCTTGTAGTTGATGCGATGATTGGACAAGACGCTGTAAATGTTGCAAAAAATTTTCAACAAAATTTACCACTTACCGGAATTATTTTAACTAGAGTCGATGGTGATGCCAGAGCAGGCTGCGCTTTAACCATGAAAGCAACTACCAATTGTCCAATTAAATATGTTGGGGTTGGAGAAAAGATTAGCGATCTTGAAGAGTTTCATCCCAAAAGAATTGCTTCGCAAATTATTGGCATGGGCGATGTTGTAAGTTTGGTAGAAAAAGCTCAAGAAATTTTTGATGCTGAAGAAATGGCTAAAGACGCACAGAAAATCAAAGATGGTGATATTGATTTTAATATGATTTTATCGCAAATTCGCAATATGAAAAAAATAGGAGGGTTGGCAGGGATTGTAAAATATATTCCAGGAGCAGGTAAAATCAAAGAACATCTCGGACAACTCAGCAATGTTGAGAAGGATTTAAAAATTCAAGAATCAATAATTTTGTCAATGACCAAAAAAGAAAGAGCTAATCCAGAAATTTTAAGTTCATCACGTAAACATCGCATTGCTAAGGGTTCGGGAACATCGATACAAGAGGTTAATCGCTTGATGAAAAAATATAAACAATTGCGTAAAATGATGGATAAATTTGGTAAAATTGATCCCCAAAAAATGCAAGAAATGATGGATAATCCCAACCTTGCAAATAAGCCAAAGCTCTTTTAATTATGCCATTTTTTAAGCAAAGCAAAACCCTCAATTACAGTGCTTACGAAATGTTTAATTTGGTAATTGATGTTGAAAAATATAGCGAGTTCTTGCCGTGGTGTAAAAATGCTCGCATTATTTCCAGAATTTCTGCAGAAAATTTACAAGCAGAATTGTTAATAAATTTTAAAAATTTTTTTGAAAAATATACCTCTGATGTGCAATTTGGAAAATTAGAAAATGGTGAATATTTTGTTGATGTTGTTGCAATAAAAGGACCATTTAAAAGTTTAATTAACAAATGGAAATTTAGTCCAATCAATCAAAGTCAATGTTTGGTTGAATTTTATTTGGAATTTGAATTTAATTCAAAAATTTTAAGCAAAATGTTTTCAGCAATTTTTCATAATGCTACCCAAAAAATGATGAATGCATTTGAGAAAAGAGCCAAAGAGCTCTACGATAAATAGGGCTGAACAACCTTATACTAACCAGAGTCAAGGAATTTAGTTGAGAAATTTAGTGGTAGTATTTTTGCGACTTTAATTTTAAAAAAAATTGTTAAAAATTTAATTGACTTGCAACTTTCGATTCGTCAAAATGGTGTGAAAAGTTTAAAAGAGTGTTATTAAATTGCTCTTTTTTAAATGCTATGTTTTAAAAAATTAAAGCTGACTTTTGCTATAAATTTTTTGCACAACTTCTTTTGCGTTATTTCTAGTATAGAATTTCTTGCATAGGCTTTTTGGGGCGTAGCCAAGCGGTAAGGCAGCGGTTTTTGATACCGCCACCCGTAGGTTCGAATCCTGCCGCCCCAACCACTAAAATTAAATTTCATCGCAACTATGTCAAATCTTCAAGAAATCATCGATCTTAGTGATAAAATTACTAAAAATTCCGATCAACTCGTTGCTAAAATTATGGAGTTGAGCTATCAGTCTGCTTATGGTGGATCATCTAGCCCAATTGTTATGGCGTTAACAATTTTTATCTTAGCCTGTTTTGTTGGATATTTCGTTGTGTGGCGAGTTACTCCCGCACTTCACACCCCGCTTATGGCCGTTACCAACGCTATATCAGGAGTTGTGATTGTTGGAGCAATTATCGCTCTTGGCTCGGCAAAAAGTCTTAATCTGGTTTCTTTTTTAAGTTTTGTGGCAATTATCATTGCTTCAATTAATATTTTTGGGGGATTTTTGGTAACATGGCGAATGCTTGCGATGTTCAAAAAATAACCAATTCTGCCCAGTTATGCCTGATTGTAAAACCTTTCTTGTTAGCGCTTTCTTTAAAAATTTTTTAAAAAATTTTTGGTTTAAGTTTTTTCTAATTTTCTCTGGCGCTAATCTTCTTTTAAGGCTTTATTTCATTTTTATTGAACGCCAAGAATTTAGTTTTTCCGCAATTGAGGTCATAAAAATTTTAAGTGAAATTTTTTTTATTGGCTTATTTTTTGATGCTTTAACCCTTGCTTATCTTGCCTTTATCCCAATTTTATATTACAATTTAGTTACTAATAAATTTTTTAACAATTCAAAACATTTAATATTTGTTAAGATTTGTTATTTTATTTTTTTAAATATTTTAGTTTTTGCGTTTTTCGCGGAAATTATTTTCTATGATGAATTTCAAGCCCGATTTAATTTTATTGCTGTTGACTATTTGATCTACACCACGGAAGTGATTGGTAATATTTTTGAATCCTACCCAATGTCAGCAATTATTGGAGGAATTATTGCTTTATCGTTGATAATTTTTATGCTAACCAATAAAAAATTTATTGTCATTAAAACCCAAAATTTCTCAACAAGAATTGGCAATTTAGCAATTTATTTAGCAATAATTGTCAGTGCTTCTTTTACAGTTGATAGCAATAAAATCGATCATTTATTTAGCAATAATCATCATAAAGAAATTGCATGGAATGGCATTTATCAATTCTTCTCAGCGTTTCGCAATAATGAAATTAATTATGAAAAATTTTATACAACAATTGATCAGCAAAATGCTACTGATCAGCTTCGTCAATTAATTTCTAAACAAGAAGGGTTTAATGACTTTATAAACAATGATGATATTGCTCGAAATATCAAAGCGAAAGGTTCTGAAAAAAAATATAACATCATCATTGTGGTTATGGAAAGTTTTAGTGCTGATTTCATGAAGAGTTTTGGCAATAAAGATAATCTCAGCGAAAATCTTGATCAACTAGCGAAAAAAGGTTTGTTGTTTAGCAATCTTAAAGCTACTGGAACAAGAACTGTAAGAGGTTTAGAAGCTATAACTTTATCAATTCCACCAACTCCGGGAAATTCAATTGTTAGAAGGCCAAATAATGATAATTTATTTAATATTGCAACACCTTTAATTGCTAGAGGTTATCAGGCTAAATTTATTTATGGTGGTGATGGTTATTTCGACAATATGAATAATTTTTTTAAAAAAAATGGTTACCAAATTGTTGATCGCTCTCAATTTAAAAAAAATGAAATTAGTTTTAATAATGTCTGGGGTGTAGCTGATGAGGATCTTTATGACAAGGTTATCAAGGAAGCCGATGAGTCTTTTGCCAAAAATAAAAATTTTATTGATCTAGTTTTAACAACATCTAATCACCGACCCTTTACCTATCCGGATAATAAAATTGATATTCCCTCAAAAACTAATCGCAATGGAGCGGTTAAATATGCTGATTACGCCATTGGTCAATTTATTAAAAAAGCCCAAAGTAAATCATGGTTCGATAAAACAATTTTTGTTTTTATTGCCGATCATTGTGCTGGATCGGCTGGCAATATTGAAGTACCAATTTGGCGATATCAAATTCCAGCAATTATTTATGCTCCAAAAATTGTCCCTGCTCAAATATATGCCAAAAATGCCAGTCAAATCGATATTGCTCCTACAGTTCTTGGTTTACTGAATTTGTCATATCAAAGTAAGTTTTTTGGCATTGATTTGCTTAAAAATAATAAAATTTCTTTAGAAAATCAGAAGCTTCGCCAACGAGTTTTTATCAGCACTTATACCGATTTAGGTTATGTTGAAAATGATCAACTTTATTTACTAAAGCCAAAAAAAGAACAAGAATTTTTTAAATTTACTTTAAAAAAATTTGGTTATGATGGAAGCGTTGAAGAGCCAATTGAGAAATTTGATCAAGAGATTTTGAATCGGCAAATTCAATATTATCAACTTGCCAGTTTTTATTTTAAAAATGATAAACTTAAAAATTTTTTACCAAAAGAATCAAAATAAATTATTTATTTTAGGCAATTTGATATTGATAATCTTGGCTTTGTGGTTTTTCCAAGTTAGTAATTTTGATGTTAAATTGCAAAATAATTTTTTTAATTTTACCAAGCAGACTTGGATTGTTGATAGCGATGAACCAATAAAAAAATTATTTTTCTATCAATTGCCCAAAGTTTTTTTAGGCATAGCGATTTTGTCATGCTTGGTTTTGTGTTTAATGGCTTTTTTAAAAACAACAAATAAATTTTATAATTACCGTCAACAATTACTGTTAGCTTTAATTGGTTTATCACTAATTCCAATAATTGCTGGTAACGTTAAAAAATTCACCAATATTTATTGTCCAAATCAACTTGAAATTTATAATGGCAACAAACCATATGTTAAAATTTTTGATAGTTATCCAAGTGGTTTTGTGCAAGAAAAAAAAGCCCAATGCTTCCCAGCTGGACATGCTGTCACCGGTTTTGCTCTTTATATTTTGGCATTTGTTTTTATCGGTAAAAAATTAAAATTTTTTAGTTTTATATTGGCCAGTTTCGCAGGATGGATTTTAGGGTTTTATCAGATTCTTAAAGGTGCTCATTTTTTCAGCGATACTTTGATTGCAATGCTATTATCCTTACTTCTTGCCCAAATTATTGCTAGTTTTTTTAAAAAATTTTATAAAATTTTT
>JBJTWJ010000060.1:0-2831 GCA_046081665.1 Alphaproteobacteria bacterium
CTAGAAAAAAAATATAAGCAATTAAAAATAAAATTTTGAAATCTAGCAATGAAATAGTTGCAAAAGCGAAGAATAATGCACATCCCAAGCCAATAGACCTTATCAGCCAAATATTTTCATTTTGCCAAGCTGGCAACTCTATTAAATTTTTATCAAACATTTTTAATTGCTATTGATTATAACTCTATGGGCTGGAATACTTAAGACTGCAGTATCTTCACGATTTTGACCAATTTCAAATCTACAGCTTTGTTTATCCAAAATTTTTTGTATTTCATAACAATTTACATATTTTTCCAGATCAATTTCAGGACTATTTTCATGTGCACTAAGGTAATAAAAAATTATTGCAATTTGATTGCGATTATCGTGAACAATGCTTATAGCAACTTTACAACTGTCGTTAATTGTTAAAATCCCAGCAAGGATTTTTCTAAGCGCTTCAAAGATTACCAAATTATCGCATTTAACCATAGGCAGAAAATTTTTACCGTGAACATCATCAATTTCAATTCGCTTGGCAATTGCTGGATTTAAAGCACCAATAAACTCTTCAAGTAGATCAAAGCAATTATAGACATCTTCATTAGCATTAATTCTATCATCGATCAATTGCTCATCTACAGCGTTATTGATAACAGCACGGATTTTTAAACTATTCAAATAAATTTTACTAAAATCTTGGTGATATCCACAATGCGGTAACGGACCATAAGGTTCATCTTGCAAAGCCTTAGCAGTTTGACCAATAACATCAAGATATGCAAAGATATCACTAGGCAATACCACCGCTACCTGATTTTTCAAACGCTTCATGATTCTTTGATGGCGTTCATTAACCCTTCCAATATTGCTAATTTTTTCTTTAACTTTTGCCATTAATAAATCAAAATCAACTGGCTTTAATAAGTAATCATTAGCACTAAGCTCAACTCCTTTAATCACATTATCTTTTCCACCTAATGCCGATAGAAAAATAAATGGCGTAGCGTTATTACGAACATTTTTATTTTCCCTGACTAACTTTAAAAAATCATAACCATCAAGCTGAGGCATTTTAATATCCGATATCACTAGATCTGGATTAATCTTTAAAAATTTTTCAAAGCCATTTTTGCCGTTGTCTGCTTCGTAGATATCGTATCCTTCATCGCGTAAAATTTCAGAAATATTTTCACGAATATCAACTTCATCCTCAACACAAAGAATTTTATATTTTATATTAGACATTGTTTTTAAATATTTATAAATTATAAAAAAAAATTATTTTTTTTAAAATCCTACGCTAGGCAATTATCAACAGTCAAACAAAATTTGCTGTTTGCCAAATTCTAGAACAAATTACCAAATCTCGTGAACTCTGCATCAAAAAATAAATCAACACTACCAACTGGGCCATTTCTTTGCTTAGCAATTATCACCTCAGCTTTATGAGCAACTTCTTGCATCTCACTCTTCCAACGCTGAAATTTTTCGGCCTCATTTTCTGGAGGTCTCAATCTTTCCTTATAATAGCTATCGCGATAAATAAATGCCACAACATCAGCATCTTGCTCAATTGATCCTGATTCACGCAAATCTGCAAGCTGAGGTCTTTTATCCTCCCTTTGCTCCACTGCCCTTGATAATTGCGATAATGCCATGACGGGAATATTGAATTCCTTAGCAATAGCTTTTAAACCTTGAGTGATTTCTGAAACCTCTTGAACCCTGTTATCACTTGATCTTTTACTTACTCCACGAATTAATTGCAAATAATCAATAATTAAAAATGCCAGATTATGTTTTCTAACCATCCTTCTTGCCCTAGTTCTAATCGCTGAAATTGACAAGGCAGGAGTATCGTCAATAAAAAATGGTAACTTGGCAATCTCAGCTGATCTTGTAGCGATTACTTCCCATTCATTTTCGCTTAATTGCCCTGTACGAAATTTTGTAGCGTTAATACTGCATTCCATTGACAAAATCCTTGCAGATAACTGCTCGGCAGACATCTCAAGTGAAAAAAAACCCACTGCCTTTTGTAATTTTTTATCCTCAACATCTTGATTCAATGCCTTGCACGCATTGACTGCCAAATTAATTCCCAAGGCAGTTTTACCCATCGATGGTCTTCCTGCAAGAATAATTAAATCAGACTGTTGCATACCGCTTAAAATTTTATCAAGATCAACCAAACCTGTTGATACACCGCTAACATGACTATCTCTTTTTCTTGCCAATAAAGTTTTATCCAAAGTTTCTTTGATTGATAAAGAAATGTTTCGAAAATCATTTTTACTACTACCGCTATGCTCACTCAAGGCAAATAATTGCCCTTCAAACTCTTCAATTTGCTCTTGGGCAGATATATTGCCATCACCCGAATTAACCTTAATCACCACATCTTCACCAATCATTGCTAACTTTCTTTTTAAGGCATAATCATAAATCAATTTTGCATAATCTGCAATATCGATAATACTTTGAGCTTGAGTTAAAAGCACAGATAAATATTGACTTGCCCCTAAGGCTTTGATGACCTCATCATTTTCAAAAAATTGCTTCAAGGTAATTTGATTTGCCACAACATTAACTTTTTCAACACTGTGAAGAATTTGCCCATAAATTTTTTGATGAGCAGGCTCATAAAAATGTTCTGGCAAAAGAAATTCAATAACTCGGTTTAAATATTCATTGTTAAGAATTATCGTTCCCAAAACCGATTGCTCTGCCTCAATATTAAAAAGCTCTCTTCTTAGCGTTAAATCAGAATTTGCGATATTTTTTTGTTGATTAATTAACACAACTTATTTTATCAAATTATTATTCAAAATGTTCAAAAATATGAT
>JBJTWJ010000061.1:0-5214 GCA_046081665.1 Alphaproteobacteria bacterium
CTAGTGTTGTTCAATTTGAGTTAATTAAAAAACAGTAATTTATGATTAGAATTATTTCTTTTTGTTTAATATTATTATTTACCAATAACAAGCTTTATGGGCAAGATATTCATTACGAAATAACCCAAAATCTTATATCGCCAAATTTGATTGGGCAATATGATTTAAAAGTTTATGGTCTAAATGTTTATAATATTAAACTTTGGTCTCAAAATAAAAAATTTTCTTACGAAAATAAATTTGCCATTGAAATTAATTATAAAATGAATTTTTCTCAAGAGAATCTAGTAAAAAGAACGGTTGAGGAAATAAAAAGAATTCAAAACATAACTGATCAAAATGAATTAATCGTCTATCATCGGGAATTTATGAAAATTTTTCTTGAAGTAAAAAAAGGAGATTGCAAAGTAGCAGTATTTTCACCGCAAAAGGGTGTTGAATTATTTTATAACCACAAATCGGTTGGAAAAATAACTAAGCCAAAATTAGCAAGATATTTTGTCGATATCTGGCTAAGTAAAAACTCAAGCTACCCAAAAATGACTAAAACAATTTTAGGAGAATCAAATGATTACTAAAAAACAATTATTTAATTACGCAATTTTATCACTACCCTTGGCATTTGTTGGTTTACCAATATATGTTAATATTAACGGTTTTTATGCCAAAGAATATGGCGTAAACTTATCGTTTCTGGGGTTTTTGCTGTTATTATCGCGAGCAATTGATTTAATTCAAGAACCATTTATTGGTTATTGGTCGAGCTATTTAATTCATAAAAAAGTTTCGCAAAAAAGAATAATTTTGTATAGTTCTATTCTTTTGAGCTTAAGTTTCTTTGCCTTATTTAATCCACCAATTTCTTTTGATAAACAAATGATTGGTATATGGTTTGTGTTATTTCTGGTTTTGACTTATACTTTCTTTAATTTTGCAATTATTAATTATGAATCAATCGCAGTTTATGTTGCTAAAAATGATAACGAGCGATTGGCAATAAACTCATGGAAAGAATTTTTTGGCTTGATTGGCGTTCTTTTGGCTTCAATTTTGCCAAGTCTTCTGGCAATTTTTATCGATAGCGATTTGAAGAGTAGCTATTTTTACTGCAGTGCAATTTTTGTCTTCTTAATTTTTACCGTTCTCCTTGTTTTCTTTCGTTCAGTTAAAATTAATAAAATTGAGCATTACACACGTTTGAATATGAAAAGCGTTTTTGGTGAAATTAAAAATAACAAAATATTTTTAAAATATTTATCAATTTTCTTTATTAATGCCATAGCAGTTAGTATTCCAGCTGCAGTTATTTTCTTTTATGTAGAAGATGTTTTAAGAGCTTCGCAAAAACTAGGTTTGTTTCTTGGTGTATATTTCTTGGCAGGTTGTTTATTCATCGGTTTTTGGAAAAAAGTTGCACAGAAACATGGAATTATCAATACATGGATTTTTGCATTATTTGGTAGTGTTTTAACTTTTATTTTCAATTGTTTGCTTGGTGAAGCAAATGCTAATCTATTCTTTATTGTTTGTTTTGCTTCGGGTTTATTTTTAGGAGCAGACTTAATAATGCCTCCAGCAATTATCGCTAATATTATTCACGATAAAAAAGAAAAAGTTACTTCATATATTGCGGTGTGGAATATGTTTGTTAAGCTTGGTTTGGTCATTGCTTCCTCAGCAAGTTTGATAATTCTTGGTTTCTTTGATTATAAGATTGGAAGTTATATCAATAACGGCTTATGGGCAATTCCATATGTTTATTCGGTAGTTCCGTGCTTGATTAAAATAATTGTTATAATTAAACTTCGTCAATTGCAAAAGCGTAAAGATTATTAATTTTAATAAACTTGCTTTAAAAATAATTGATTGTTGAATATTATGCATAAAAATTTAAAATTATTATTAACCCTAATTTTTATGCATATGTTTTTATTTTCTTGTTCAAATAAAAGCCCGAAAATTTACGAAAATTCAGCACCTAAATTTGATATTCGCAAATTTTTTCGTGGTAATTTAGAAGCATACGGAATACTTCAAGATCGCAGTGGTAAAGTCATTAAAACTTTTACTGTAAAAATGACTGGTTCATGGCAAGGCAATCAAGGAATTTTGAAAGAAGATTTTGTTTTTTCAGATAACAAAACTGATCACCGTGAATGGAAAATTTCTATGATCGATGATCATAATTTTACTGCTCAGGCAGGAGATGTTGTTGGAATTGCGAATGGTGAGCAATATGGTAACGCAGTCAGAATGAACTATGTCTTAACAATCCCATTAGATGATAACAAAACTAAATATAATTTCACAATAAATGATTGGATGTATTTAATAAATGATGACTCGCTAATTAATGTTTCAACTATCTCTAAATTTTATATTAAGTTTGCTACTTTGACGATTGGTTTTAAAAAAATTGGTATTTAAATGAAAAATTGTTGGGTTATTGGTGCGAGTTGTGGAATAGGTCTTGAGCTTGCAAAAAAATATTATGCACAGGGTTGGAATGTTGTTATTTCATCGCGTAGATCTGATGTTTTAAAAGAGCTTGTTAATCAGATTAGTTTGCAAGATCTTAAAGAAAATTCTTCTAAAAATATCTTTGATTATATTGTTTGTGATGTTGCACAAAGCCATAGTATTGCTGAAGCGGTAAAGCAATATTTTGAAAAATTTTCTAAGATCGATTTAGTGGTTTTTGCACCTGCATTGTATGAGCAGATGACTGTCAAAGATTTTAACTGTTCGCTTGCCAAAGAAATCATCAATGTTAATTTTATAAGTATTTTTGATTTTTTTGAATTGGTTGTTAAGAAAATGTTTGCGCAAAAATCTGGTCATATCGCCGTTATTGCTAGTGTTGCAGGTTATCGCGGACTTCCCCAATCTTTTGCTTATGGTGCATCTAAAGCAGGTTTAATTAACTTATGCGAAGGAATTTATCCAGAACTTAAAGCTCATAATTTAAATCTATCAATAATTAATCCAGGATTTGTTGAAACTCGTTTAACCTCTAAAAATAAATTTGCGATGCCATTTATGGTTTCATCGCAACAAGCCAGCGAATATATTTATCAAGGTCTAGAATCTAATAAATTCGAAATTCATTTTCCTAAAAAATTCACCATATTAATGAAAATTCTCAGAATTTTGCCTTATCAAATTTATTTAAAATTAATTACTAATATTTATAAAAAAAATATTAAAAATAACTAATATTTAAAAGTTATGAACAAACATAATCATATATTATTTTCCTATTCTTTTTTAAATGATTCTAAGGCGATAAAAGTTGATGAGAGCAGGGTAGCTGGGGAATTAAAAAGTGAAGGATTGTCATGGGTTCATCTTGATGCCAATGACGAATTAGCAAAAAGATGGCTAATTCAAAAAGTAAATTATCTAGATCACTTGATCATTGAAGCATTAATTGCCCAAGAAACGCGCCCCAGAATTATTGAATTTGAAAGAGGGCTTTTAGTTATTATTCGTGGTGTTGCTTTGCATGCTGTTGAACCAGAAGAAATGGTTTCACTGCGAATGTGGATAGATAAAGATCGTATTATTACTTTGCAATATTCAGATATGTTAGCAATTTATAACATCAAAGAACAGTTGGATAATGGAAAAATTATTAAAACTGCTGAAGAATTTTTATATAATCTAATCGATCAATGCATTGACACCACATCCCCTTTTCTTTATGCTATTGGTGATAAGGTTGATAATATCGAACATAAAATTGTTAAATCTTATAATCTTAATCTACGCGAAGAAATTTTACCGATTCGTTCGCAATTGGCAATTTTTAAAAGATATTTAACTCCTCAAAAAGAAATGATTGGTAAGTTAAGATATGTTGAATCGATTTGGATTAATGATTGGGCAAGACGACATTTTCAAGAAAATTATGATCGCATTTCGCAAATGCTTGACGAAGCTGATGAGGTAGCAAGCAGAGCAAAAATCTTGCAAGATGAACTTATGCACAATCTTAACGAAAGAATCAACAAGAATATGTTTAAACTTTCAGTCGTGGCAATTATTTTTATGCCATTAACTTTTTTTACAGGTTTATTTGGAATGAATTTTATTGAAATACCTGGAGCAAACAATCCCGATGGTTTTTATATTTTTTCTAGCATGATGTTCTTAATCGCCATTGTCCTTGCAATATTCTTTAAAAATAAAAATTGGTTTTGAATAAAAATTTTTTTAAAAGATTTTAAGTATAAAAAATAAAAAATGATTTAATAAATTTGTAAAATAATAAAATATAAATATCTAAAAAAACTTCTTGAAAGCTAAGAAAATATATTTAAATCCTAAAATTATATTAATTGTTTATAATTTTAAATTTAAAAAAATATGCTTACTAACCAACAAGAATATAATGAAGATTTTAGTGAATTATCTTCAAGAATTCTTAATTTTCTAAAAAGTCGTGATTGCAAAGAAGATGTTGCATCAGAATTTGTTGAAGAGCAGAGATTTAGCAATTCTATCAAAACAATAACCAAGGAATATAGATTAGATCAAGTTCAGCCTAGAATTATTATGGATGAAAGAACTGGTTTATATAGTCAATTTCAACCTCAAACATTGCGCATTCAAACCGGTTCTTCAGAAGATTTAAAAGAGCAATCATCAATGATCATTCCCTCATTTTTTTATTATCCCGAAGAATCTATTTATAAATTAAGGGGTAATATTGAAAAATTAATTACTGAATCAATTAGTGATTTTTTTGATCAAGATTTAGAAACAAATAAGCAAGAATTCACTACTAAACAATTAACTAAATTAAGTTCAGCCTTGGATTTATTATTTAAAAAAACTTCAACTTTTTATCAACAACAATCCTCAAATTTTTTAAATGTTGATGATTTTGATAGTCGACTGGATTCTTTTTTTGATCTGGTTTCTCAAGATATTGCACATCATTATATTGGTTTTAAAAAAATAAAAGAACTTAAGCAACAATTGATTGGTATAGATACAAATGCCCAAGAAATTTCAGAACAAATTACAATTGAAAACCTAAATAAAAAAATATCAATACTAACCAGTCAAATTGCCTCACAAGCTTCATCTAGTTCAGAATTAGAAAAATTAATTATAGAAATTGAAGATTTGAATAAAAATTTCTCTTCGGAAATGGATTCGTTTCAAAGTGAGTTATTGGAGCAAGAAAAAAGAGAAAGTTTGTTAGTT
>JBJTWJ010000062.1:0-9453 GCA_046081665.1 Alphaproteobacteria bacterium
GCTTCGATTATTGAAAAAGAAACTGGTCTTGACTCTGAACGAGATAAAGTTGCATCAGTATTCATTAATCGCTTGAATAAGGGCATGAAATTGCAATCAGATCCGACAATTATTTACTCCTTTACTTTTGGCGATAAAAAACTTGAGCGAACTATTCGCATGAGCGATATTCAAAATAATTCACCGTTCAACACTTATCACGTCTATGGGCTTCCCCCTATGCCGATTTGCAATCCCGGAATTGCCTCAATTCGTTCTGTTTTAAACCCAATCAAAACTGATTATTTGTTTTTTGTTGCAAGTGGTAAGGGAGATCACATCTTTTCTTCAACACTTCAAGACCATAACTTTAATGTCGCAAGATATCGAAGTATTATGAAAGCGAAACAGAATGATCAAAGCGCTGGTGATATTCTTGATAAAGAAGAAAGCGCTCCTACAAGCGAATAAAATCGATGTTTAAACTTTATGATCAATAAGGTTAATGAAGCTCAATTAGCAGATGCAATTAAACTTCAACAAATTGCTTCAGATCCCAAAAATAATGCTTGGGTTTTTGCCTCAGCAGGATCTGGAAAAACTAAAATTCTCTCTGATCGGGTTTTAAGATTACTTCTGGAAAATACCGCACCCAATAAAATTCTCTGCTTAACTTTTACTAAAGTTGGAGCAAATGAAATGACTGAAAGAATTAACCAAGAGCTTGCAAATTGGGTAATTATTGATGAGGAAGAGCTTTTAAAAAAATTAACAAATTTAACTGGACAAATCCCTAACAATTTAACAATTTTAAAAGCACGAAAGTTGTTTGTTGAAGTTCTTGATAGTGAAAAAAAAATTAATATACAAACTATTCACTCCTTTTGCAAATCTCTTCTTAATATCTTTCCTTTTGAAGCAAAGATTCCCTTAAATTTTGAATTACTTGAAGAAAATCAAGGCAAATTAATGCTTCAAAAAGCTCGTCAGGAGGTTTTTAAAAATGCTGAAAATGATGAAGGTTTACAAAAAATTATTGCCGATATTTTTAGTGAGATTAGCGAGGAAAGTTTAGAAGAAATGATTTTGCAAATTCTCTCGCAAAAAGAAAAAATCAATCGCCTACAAATTCAAACTAATAATTTCAGAAATTTTCCAGAAATAATTGAAAATATTTTGCAAATAGATTCACAAAAAAATCAGCAAGGAATAATTTCAGAATTCTATCAAGAGCTTGAATTAGAAGCTATAACAATGCTGATTGCTGATTTAGAAAACAGCGGAAAAAGAAATATCGAAACCGCAAAAAAAATTGCTAAATTTTTAAACAATCCCAATACAACTAACTTTCAAAAAATAATCTCTGGTTTTTTTAACGACGAAGGTAATCCCAGAAAATTATATGGTGATATTGGAAAAATAAAGCTTGAAGACAAATATAGCAATCTTTGTCAACAAACAAGAGAAATAATTGAGATTTATGAACAAAAGTTAATTTCTTTAGATATTGTTAAAAATACTGTAAATCTGATAAATTTAATTGCCAAGGTTCTTGATAATTATCAAAAAATTAAAAAAAATAATTCATTTTTAGATTATGATGATTTGATTTTGCAGACCAATAAACTCCTTGAAAATCCTGAATTTTCTTCATGGGTAAAAATGAAAATGGACGGTAATTTTGATCATATTTTAATTGACGAATCTCAGGATACTAATATGCAGCAATGGCAAATTATCAAAGCCTTAAGTGAAGATTTTTTTAGCGGAGAAAGCAAAGCTAACAAACATAGAAGTATTTTTATAGTTGGAGACGAAAAGCAATCGATTTATTCATTTCAAGGATCAGAGCCAGATATTAGTAGCAAAATTTATAAATACTTTTCAAATAAACTAGGAGAAAATTTAAAAAAAATTGAGCTTAACAATTCCTTTCGCTCTACCAAAGAAGTTTTAGCTTTGGTTGATGAAATATTCAAACAACAACAATATTCCAAGGCAATCTGCAAGGTGAGTAATTTTGAAAATCATCGTCCTATCAGATTAGGAAATGGTCAAGTAACTATTTTAAAAAATATTTGCTTTAGTGAACTCAGTGAAAATTCCCAAAAACAAATACATGATTATTTCCTTACAAATGGTTTTAATTTAAATAATAACACTGATGAAAAAATTGCTGATAGCCTAATTTTAGCGGAAATTATCGCTAAAAAAATTAGATCATGGATTGATAATAAAAAAATTTTAAGCAATAAAAATCGCCCAGTTAGATTTGACGATATCATGATACTGTTGAGAAATCGCACTAATAAATTACCACGCGAATTATCTCAAGCCTTTCATCGCTATCAAATTCCATTTTCTTCAACTGCAAGAATTAAATTTAAAGATAGTTTAATAATCCAAGATTTGCTTAGTATTGCCAATTTTGTATGCCTAAATATTGACGATCTAAATTTAGTTCATTTACTAAAATCACCATTTTTTAATTATAATGAAGAACAAATTTTTTGGCTATGCCAAGATAAAAATGATAAAAATAAACCTATTATTGAAGTTATAAAAAATCCTCAAACCCTTGATCTGCTTAATAATTTTATTAGTCTGTCACAAAAATTTTCAGCGTATGATTTTTATTTTTTCATTTTAAACAAACAAAATTTTCGAGAAAATTTTTATAGTAGATTTGGCGATCAAGCCTTACAAATTTTTGAAAAGTTTTTACTTAAATTAAATGATTTTAGTCAAGATCAAAATCTTAGTCTTCACAAATTGCTCGATCTAATTGATAAGATTGATCCAGATATTAATCTTGATTCATTTGCTTCAAATTCTGTAAAAATTACTACCGTCCACTCTGCCAAAGGTCTGCAATCGCCTATCGTTATTATTCCAGATTGCAATCATGATTTAAGTAGATCAGCAGATAACAAAGATCATATTTACTGGCTTGATCACTCTCAGATAAGCATTCCAATGTGGTGTAAGAAAGATAGCAATAAACATTACTTAATTGATAATTTAAAACAAATTAAAAAAGAATTACGTCATGATGAATATCTTCGACTTCTTTATGTAGCACTTACCAGAGCTGAAGATGAGTTATATATATCTGGTTTTGGCAAAACTACTGATCAGCAATCATGGTATAATATCATAGTCAATTCTCTTAACAATGACATGGAAATAGAGGAAAATCAACAATTGATTGACTTCTTATGTTATGATCAATTTTCAAATACAGCATTTAATGATAAAAATAACTCGCAAATCACTCTTGATGATCTACAAAAAAACTCATTTTCAAATATTGCCCTAGATATTGAAAATAAAGAGCAAGAACAACAAAAACATTTCAATTTTAATTCACAAATTCAAGGAGAAATAATTCATAATATTTTAGAAATTATCGGCAATAATTATCAACAACCAAAAAGTTTTTTAATTAACTTATCACAAAAACTATTAGATAATAATAATTTTATTGATAATAAAACCAAAAAAACAATCCTTAATTTAATTGATAATTTTATTTCAAGTAATCAATTTCAAGAAATTTTTAAAGGCAAGGTTGATTGCGAACTTGAAATTACAGATGGTTTGCAGTTTTATCGAATTGATTTATTGTCAAATAATGCCGAAAGAATTTTAATTATTGATTACAAAAGTGATGAGTTCATTGATCCGCAAAATATTCTTAAATATCAACAACAACTTCAACAATATCAAAAAATTATTTCAAAAATTTATAGCACTAAAAAGGTTGAAATAGCAATCCTTTGGCTCAAAAACCTAAATTTACAATTTCTATAATCGATCCTGCACTTGCAAATTGATTTTTCAACTAATAAAATCAAGACCTTAAACCAAATCCCATCTTTAGTAAAGATAATTTAAAATAAATAAATTAACAAAATTAAATTTTGATATGAAATTTACCCTTGCCAGCCTAAAAGAATTTCTTGAAACTAACGCTTCCTTAAATGAAATCTGCGAAAAGCTTACAGCAATTGGGCTTGAAGTTGAATCAGTTATTGATCAAGGAGCAATTCTTAACCAATTCAGCGTTGCCAAAATAGTTAGTTGTCAAAATCATCCCAATTCTTCAAAGCTTAAAATTTGCCAAGTTGAAGTTGCTGATAATTCAATTCCTTTACAGATTGTTTGCGGTGCAAGTAATGCCAGACAAGGCATTAAAGTTGCATACGCCAAAATAGATTCGGTAATTCCTGCATCAAAAATGATTATTAAAAAAGCTAAAATTGCTGGGATTGAAAGTAATGGTATGTTATGCTCTGCTCAAGAATTAGAATTGGGCAATGATAGTCAGGGTATAATTGAAATTGATGATAGATTTAACATTGGCTGTAAAATTAGCGAAGTCTTCAATAAAAATGATGCGGTAATTGAAATATATGTCACTCCAAATCGTGCAGATTGCCTTGGTTTATATGGAATAGCTCGAGACCTTAGTGCATGCGGACTTGGAAAATTAAAAAAACTTTCTACTTCCAAAATTGCTGGTGATTTCGAAATTAATTTTAGCGTTGATAATGAAGATATAAATGCCTGTAATTATGTAATTTTTCGACAAATTAAAAATATTAAAAATTGTCAATCACCGCAATGGCTTAAAGATAAAATTGAAGCAGTAGGTTTTAATTCAATATCAGCAATTGTTGATATCACAAACTATGTTATGCATCTTACTTCGCAACCAATGCATGCCTATGACAGTCAAAAGATAAATCAAAAAATTACTATTGGTTACGCTGATAATTTTAAAGATTTTACATCCCTGCAAAATCAAAGCTATAAAATTGATGAAGATATTTTAACAATCAAAGATCAAGAAAAAATATTAGCAATTGCAGGGATTATAGGCTCTTCTTCGAGCTCATGTAATGATAATACCTGCGATATAGTTTTAGAGTCAGCAAGTTTTAATAGTAATCATATAACCAAGTCGGGAAGAAAATTAAATATTTTAAGCGAATCTCGACATCGTTTCGAAAGAACTAGTGATCCACATAATTGCGAACTAGCTATTGATCTTGCAACAAACTTAATTTTGGAAATTTGTTCGGATAAAAATGCCCAAATAAGCCATAAAAAAATTATTGGTGAATTGCCAAAGAATCGTCAAATTAAATTTAATTACGATAAATTCGAAAAATTAATTGGCTTTACTATTGATGAAAATAAGGCTAAAGAAATTCTATTTAACTTAGGTTTTGATTGCGATGATAATTTTAATTTATCAATTCCTAGTTATCGTAGCGATATCAACATTGATGAAGATATTATCGAAGAAATAATCAGAATCTATGGCTATGATCACATTAAAGCTAAACCGATAACCAATATTAGTGATTATAAACCAACTATAACAAATCACAAAAATAAATCACAAAACATAGAAACCAAAAACCATCAACATTTTCAAATAAAATATAATAATTCCTATTTTTTAAATTATTATTCTCAAAAAATTAATAATTGCCTGATCAATCGCGCAATGAACGAAACCATTAACTGGTCATTTGTTGATAACAATATTAGTAAATTGTTTGATGATAATAAATCCGAACTATTCCTAGAAAACCCAGTTTCTAGCGAAATGAACTATCTTCGCCCTACTCTGGCAATTGGTCTGATTAATAGTTACCAAAAAAATGCCTTACGCAGCAACACCAATCTGAGCTTATTTGAAATTGGCAATATTTTTATCAATCTAAATCATCAACAACTTTCGATTGCAGGACTTCGAGCTGGAAAAAACTGCGAAGCTAATCATCATCAAGCTAATCGCGATTTTGATGTTTTTGATGTTAAAGCAGATTTGTTAGCATGCCTTGAAACAATTAACTTAAAAACTAGTAACTTAGAATTTACTCAAAATAACATCCCTCCCTATTATCATCCTCATCGCAGTGCATCAATTTTAATTGGTAAAAATATTTTAGGTTATTGCGGTGAAATTCATCCAGCCTTGAATCAAAAATTTGCTATCAAAAATCGACTAAATTTATTTGAGATTTTTCTTGATGAGCAAATAATTAACAAAAAACCATCGACTTTTAAAGCATACATAGCCAATGATTTTCCTGTAGTTGATCGTGATTTTGCTTTTATAGTTGATAAAAATTTGCCAGTTAATGATCTGATCAAGACAATAACAAATATCGACAAAAATCTAATTAAAAAAGTAAATATTTTTGATATTTTTAGTGGCAAAAATATCGAACAAAATAAAAAATCAGTGGCATTAAACGTTAAAATTCAAGCAGATGATAGAACTCTTACAACCATTGAAATTGATGAATTAAGCACTAAAATAATTACTCAAGTTAACACCAAGTTTAATGCATGCTTAAGAAATTAAAATTTCACAAATAAATTAATTATAAAAATTAAAAAATATTATAACTGTCTTAAAGAAGCTCTTCTTCGTGATTCTTGCATATCTGATAGCCCTATTACTCTTCGAGCATTCCTAATAGCAGAATTAATTGATTCCTCTGAATATCGCTCTTGAGGTTGTTGATAAGATAATTCACGACTTTGACTATCGTATTCTTCGATAATATTTCCTGATTCATAAATATTTTGAGCTATTGAAGGTATTGGTAAATTTCCTTGACCATCACCTACTCGGTTGCGATTTACTCGGCTATGAGTTGTCGGGTAATGAGTCCTTTGTCTAGGATATTGACTTGCCGATGAATTTGAAGAATCAGGTCGACCAAATTGCAAATTAGGTTGCGGTTGAGGAAGTTGAGTATTTTGTAAAACTGGTCGTCTAGAAACATCTCTATATGAATCAGAAACTTGATCTCTTGAATTTGATCTTCTATAAACCCTAGGATGAGGTCTTTGATCTGGATTTGGAATATTAAACCTAAAATTAACTCCTTGATTTGGGTTTGAGCTATCAAGCGAAGAATCAACTAACGGATCTGGAATATTAAACCTAGTTGCACTAACTCTTTGAGAATTTTGAGTTTGATTTCTAGGATTATTACTAACCTCATCACCTGATCGATATTCTGGATTTCCATATGGATTTGCAGGAAGTTGATGGTTTTGAGGATTTTGTCTCACCAAGAAATCAGAAGGATCAATTGGATTACCATTATTACTAGATATTGTCATAAATTCTTTATAAAATAATTAATTATATTATAAATTAATAGTTATTAAATTTATAAAGTCAACAATTTTTTATATTAAGATTTCAACTCTTAAATCAAAAAAAATTTCTAAATTCCTTAAACTGTTAATTGGTTTTGATAAGATTAGCGCAGGCAATCAATTGATCTAAAACTAAATCAATTTCTTGTTTTGATTGTTCGTAAAAAACTTTAGTTTTTTTTCTAAGATTGGTTGATGATTCAATGATTTGAGGAATATCTTGCAATTTTTTTAAAAATAATTCTCGATAAAAATTTTTAACTTCTAGCAACTTTGATGAATTTTCAACAATTTCTTGATAATTTGTTGAATAATCCAGATAGCCAAGAACTGCTCCAACTCCTATCTCATATGGCAAAGATAATATTAAAATCAAAATAAATTCTGCTCTATTTTTAAAAATAAATCCTTCATGATTTACTATATCGCATAGCGGTAATATGTTTTTAAATAAATCATCTCCAACATAACTAATTATTAAATCTTTGCTATTGGCGATATTCTCCTCGTTTAATTCAAATAATTTACTTTGTTCATCATAATTTAAAATACTCTTCCCCAAAAAATCAGCTCTTGGCAAATGATAATTTAAAAATTCCTGAATGTTTTTATAGATTGATTCTTTGATAAGTTTATCATCTTCATCATCATTATCATTTTGGGCAATGATTTGCATAACTCTTGAGATAGTTTTAATAACCCTCTCTTCCTTCATATAAATTCGTCCTACGGTATTTTTTTTACTTTTTAAAAACTCAAAAAATTTATCAAATTTTACAAGATATGAAAAACGCTTATCTAGATTAATTTTATTGCTGATTAAAATAAAATAAACACTGTTAAGCCATATCTCAAATGCACTATCTATATACAAATCATTTTCATTAACTAATTGAGCGATGGCATTAATTTTAACAACATTATTTTGGGTTTTATCGTTAACAATGATAGTGTATTTTTTAAAAAAAATAAAAATTTTATCACTGGCAATTGAGTCCTCAGTAATCAGCAAACTAAGTATTTTGAAAAACTCAATATTGTTGATATTTAGAATATCCTCAAATGTTGGATATTTTTTAGCAAAGTTAAGGTCTTGATTTTCTTGATTAGATTCCATAAAATTAAAATTAAAATATCTTAAAAGTAACTGATGATTAACAATTTCAAAGTTATTTTTAATTTAATTTTCAAAAAAATACTACTGCAAATATTGACCAAGCTTTGAATAATGGTGGGTGGTAGAGAACTCGAATCTCCGACCTCTACGATGTCAACGTAACGCTCTAACCAACTGAGCTAACCACCCATATAAAAAACCTTAAAAAAACCTAAAAAAAACATGACAAAAAAAATTATTTTAAACAATTTTAGATATCAATTTTTAAAAATGAATAGAAAAATTTCCATAATCAACCCCAAACACAAAAATATTAATCATTCAACCACAAAACCTTTTAGCTTAAAAATAATAACTAACCAATTAACAATATGAAAAAAGCAATTATTTTATTAAGCGGTGGACTAGACTCTGCAACAGTTTGCGCCATAGCAAAATCACAAGGCTATGAGTTATATGGTCTGAGTTTTTTTTATGGTCAACGTCACGAAATTGAAATTAATTGTGCTAAAAAAATCGCTAAATTTTTCAATTTCAAAGAACATAAAATTGCCCAGATTGATTTAAAAATCTTTGGCAACTCAGCTTTAACTGACGATATTGCGGTTCCTAAATCGAATCAACCATTTATTGCCAGTAATTCAATTGATTCACAATCAACTCCCATTACTTATGTTCCTGCCCGAAACACCATCTTTCTTTCTTATGCTTTAGCATATGGCGAAGTTATCAAAGCTTTTGATATTTTTATCGGCATAAATTCAATTGATTATAGCGGTTATGTTGACTGCAGAAAGGAGTTTGTCGATGCTTTTACAAATCTTGCAAATCTTGCTACTGATGCAACAGTTAAAAATAATGCCAGATTTGAAATTCATGCACCCTTGGCTGATATGGATAAAAAAACCATTATAACAACCGGATTAAATCTTAAAGTTGATTATAGCCTCACACATTCATGCTACGATCCCGAAATTATTGGTACAAAAATATATAGCTGTGGACAATGCGATTCTTGCCGAATTAGACTTAATGGCTTTAAAATGGCCAATCAAGAAGATAAAATTTTATATAAAAATCTTTAAGAATTAATTAAAAATAAAATTTAAATTGCAAATATAAATTTTTTAAATCTATCAATAGGTTGCTTGATGAAGTAATAA
>JBJTWJ010000063.1:0-19701 GCA_046081665.1 Alphaproteobacteria bacterium
TATGTTTTTTGACTTTAATTTTAGGATTGGTTTTGATTGGTTTAAAAATTTATATTGGAGGGGGGGTAACACTTGCAGTAAGTTTGATTGGGTCTGTAAAAAATTATTACGCCCTAAAAAAATTTAAACAAAATATTATAAAATTGCACAAAGATCTTAAAGATGTTTATGTTATAGAGGGGCATTAACTTCAAAGAAATTCAGGGGTTAGAGCTAATGATAAATCTAAAGAGGAAGTTGAAAAAGATATTGAATATAAAATTATGGATTCGTCGCAAAGCCAACTTCAAACCCTGAATTTATCAAATATTTCAACACTTAGCCTTAATGTTGATGCAGATATCAAGCCCAAAGATTTTTCGAATAATAACCAAAATAAAAAGACCTTAACCATGATTAGTCCAATGACAGCTATGGAGCCCAAAGAATCATATGCATTTTCAAATAAAGACCTTTTTAGATAAGGAGTTAAGCAAAAGTTGAGAAACTAAATTTATTTGAAAATAAGCTACAATTTTTTTGATAATTCTATTTAAAGTTGATAATAATTAATATTTGCTAAATTCAAATTATTTGCTTTATTTTTAATTATCACTATTTTAAAATTATCAATCTTATGGTAATTTTACTTAATATTTAACAGATTAATTTAGATAATTTTCTTATTTTAATTTGCTTGTTAGTTTTAATTAGGAGCGTAGCTCAACTGGTAGAGTAGCGGTCTCCAAAACCGTTGGTTGGGGGTTCGATTCCTCTCGCTCCTGCCATTAATTTTATTTATAATATGGTTGTAAAATTTTTTAACGAGGTAGTTGAAGAAGCAAAAAAGTTGGTGTTCCCTTCAAAAAAGGAAACTTATACTACTACAGTAACCATCTTAATCACAATTGTGGTTTTTTCTTTGACTATCGTTTTTGCTGATTTTCTTATTGCGAAAATCATTGGTTTAATTTTTGGTTTGTAAATTCTTATTTTATGGAAAATATTGAAAATAAATGGTATATCTTAAATGTAATGGCTGGTCAGGAAAACAAAGTGGCTAGCGATATTAAAACATTAATGCTTAAGTCACCTGCGGGTAAGTTTATTGCCGAAGTTCTTGTGCCAACTAAGCCAGTTTTTAAAATTAAAAAAGGGCAAAAAGTTCAAGAAATGCAAAAGCTTTTCCCAGGCTATGTTTTTGTTAATGCTAATCTTAACAGTGATGCTTATAGTTTAATAAATTCAGTACAAAAGGTTATGGGCTTTTTGGGCGGAAAAAACAATCCACAGCCTGTAGCAAAAGAAAAAATGGATGACATTCTCAAGTCAAATGAGCAACAAATTGTTGATAGTAAAAATCTTAGCTTTGAAATTGGTGAAACTTTAAAAATTAATGAAGGTCCTTTTGAATCTTTTACAGGAGTTGTTGAAGATTTTGATGCTGAAAAGCAAAAAATCAAAATCTCAGTGTTAATTTTTGGGCGGGCAACCTCTGTTGAGCTTGATGTTAATCAGGTTGAAAAAGTTTCTTAAAAAACTGCTTGCATTTGTTTTTTTTAAGGTTAAAATTTTATGCCTTATTTTAATTTTTTTAAATTAAAATTGAAGAGATGAAGATAATTAAGATGAAAATAATTTTATCTAAATTACTTGTAGCTAGTTTTATTTTTTGAAAATGTTTTTGTTAAATTGATTGCCTGGAAATATTGTCAATCATTTAAAAAATAAAACAATTTCTTTTATTAATTGGTGGAAGATTTTTCTTTAAGACTGCTAAACAAATATTAACTAAAAATTATGTTTTATAATTTCTAAACTGAAATTATTTTAGCAAAAATATTTTTTAATACTAAATGTTGCAAATAGTTAGTTCTTAGTAAAAAATCGTGATTTATAACATAAACAATTGTTTTTTAATAAATTTAATCATATTGAAGTAAAAATCATGGTTAAAATATTTAAATTTTGTTTAGCTAAGTCGGGCCACTAAAATTTTTTAATTTATGTCGAAAAAATCAACCAAAGAAGTTCTTGGTTTAATTAAACTTCAAGTTCCGTCTGGGAAAGCTAATCCAGCCCCACCAATTGGTCCTGCCCTGGGTCAAAAAGGTTTGAATATCATGGAGTTTTGCAAACAATTCAATGCCCTTAAATTTGACTACGATATCGGAACTCCAATACCAGTTACAATAGTCGCCTATAAAGATAAAAGCTTTGTATTTACAACCAAAAGTCCTCCCGTGTCTTACTTGATCAAAAGAGAAATTAAGCTTGCCAAAGGCTCATCAAATCCAGGAAAAGATTTGGCTGGTAAAATTACTCGTGCACAAATTGCTAACGTTGCCAAGAAAAAAATGGTTGATATGAATGCTACAGATCTTGAAGCATGTATCTCCATGGTTGCAGGATCAGCTATGTCAATGGGTTTAGAAGTTGTAGACTAAAATTTAAAAAAAATGAAAGACAAAAAAACAAATAAACAAAATACCAAAAAAATCACTAAGAAAAAACAAGAATTGGTTGAAAAGCATTCGGCTAATTCCTTGGAAGAGGGTATTAAAAAAGTTAAGGAACTTGCTAATAAAGATCGTAAATTTATTGAATCAGTTGATATTGCTGTAAATCTTGGAATTGATGCAAAACAATCAGATCAAGCAGTCAAAGGTTCAGTATTATTGCCAAATGGCTCAGGTAAAAAAATTAGAGCAATAGTTTTTACCGCTAACGATGATCAAATTAAAATTGCTAAAGAAACAGGTGCACTCATTGCTGGTCTTGAAGACTTAATTGCTAAAATTGAAGGTGGTTTTCTTGATTTTGATTGTTGCATTGCAACACCTGATGTTATGCAAAAAATTAGCAAAGTTGCCAAAAAACTTGGACCACGTGGTCTAATGCCTACTCCCAAAAATGGTACAGTTACCAACGATATCAAAAAAGCACTCAGCGATGCCCTAAAAGGTAAGGTCGACTTTAAAAATGATAAGGCTGGAACGGTTCATTGTTTAATTGGTAAAATTAATTTTGAAGATGCTAGTTTGTTAGAAAATCTTAAAGTTGTTCTTAAGTCGATTAAGGATGCTAAACCAGAAAATGTTAAAGGAAAATATATTAAAAGATTTTTCTTAAATTCTACTATGGGTCCATCAGTAGAGGTAGCGGTTGAATCACTTTAGTATTTAATTGAATTTTAAAAAAAATGAACAGAAACGAAAAATCTAATTTAGTTGCAACAGTTAAAGATAAGCTCAGCACAAATGCATTTGTTGCAATCATCCACTATCGTGGAATGACCGATAAACAACTTTATGATTTTAGAGTTGCTCTTAAAGCTAAGGGTTGCGGTATTAAAATTGCTAAAAATACTCTAGTTAAAGTTGCAATTTCTGGAACTGATCTAGATATTCTTAAGTCATATCTAATTGGACCATGTGCAATTTTATATTCTCAAGATCCTGTTGCTCTTGCTAAAACTGTGGCTGATACAGCTAAAGAAGTTGAAGCATTGAAAATAATCACAGGTTTCTTTAACAAATCTTTATTGAATGCAAATGCCATTAATGATATGGCAAAACTTGGTTCATTGGAAGAGGTAAGGGGTTCTTTTGTTGGATTACTCAAAAGTGCTCAAACAAATTTTGTACAAATTCTTTCTGCTCCGCAAAAAGGTTTGGCAACATTAAAAACACAATAATCTTAATCATTAACTTAAATATAGGAAAAAAATGTCAGTAAATCTTGAACAATTAACCGAGTCGTTATCTTCACTTACAGTTCTCGAGCTTGCAGAACTAAGTAAAAAATTAGAAGAAAAATGGGGAGTTTCAGCTGCTTCATTCGCTGTTGCAGCTCCAAGTGCAGGTGGCGCAACTGCTACTGCGGAAGTAAAAGATAAATTTGAAATTGTTCTAACTGCTTCGGGAGATAATAAAATCAATGTAATCAAAGAAGTCAGAGCTATAACTAATTTAGGTTTAAAAGAGGCGAAAGATCTAGTTGAATCGGCTCCAAAGACTCTTAAAACAGACGTTGCTAAAGCAGAAGCAGAAGAAATCAAGAAAAAGCTTGAAGCTGCTGGAGCAAAAGTTGAATTGAAGTAATTTTAAGCTTTGAAGTTCATAATAATGTTTTTTGTAGACTTATCATTTTTAAATTTTATAATCAATACATTTTAAAATTTAAGATAAGTCGACAACAAATGATGAATTCGTCACTTAAAACTAACATAAATTACTGTAATTATTACAATTTACTAGAACTGATTGTAACTAATTTAGTCAATTTGATAAAAAATCAACTAAGTTCTAAGATCTGTAATTTAAATAATCATCCTCATAAATTATTATAACTAATTATCTTTTGCTAAAATAAAAACAAACTTAAGAAAAAATATATTTTTTTTAATTTAGTTATCAAGATTTATAAAAAAACATGATTATTATTGTAGAAAGTAAATGAAATTTAAAACATAAATTTAAATTCATTAATTTAACAATTTCGTAGAAAATTTAATAGCTAAAAAATATGGCGCAAACTCGTAATTTTGATAATTCTCTTTTTAGAAAAAGTTTTAGCAATAATTTTGACAAGGAAGCAATACCTCACCTAATCAGTGTTCAAAGGGAGTCTTATGAAAAATTTTTACAGGTAAACACAAAACCTGAAGAGCGAGAAAATGTTGGTATTCAGTCAGTTTTTAATAGTTTTTTCCCAATTAGTGATTCTAGTAACAGGCTAACAGTTGAATTTATTAGTTATGATCTTAAAAGTCCTAAGCATGAGTCAAGCGAGTGCTTTTCTGCTGGTCGAACTTTTTCTTCTTCGCTAAGTGCTCAACTACGATTAATATTATGGAGCCAAGAAGATGCAAACTCAGTTCGCGAAATAAAATCAATCAAGGAGCAGGAAGTTTACCTTTGTGAAATTCCCCTTATGACTGAAAGCGGAAGCTTTGTCATTAATGGTGCTGAACGCGTTATAGTTTCGCAAATGAGAAGAGCTCCAGGGGTTTTTTTTGATAGTGAAAATACCAAAATTTCTGGTTCTAAATCATATTCTGCAAAAATTATTCCTTACATTGGTTCATGGATTGACTTTGAATTTGACAGTAAAGATATCTTACATTTTCGAGTTGATAAAAAAAGAAAAATTCCAGTTACAAGCCTCTTAAGAGCAATAGGTTTCACATCTGAATCAATAATTGCTAGCTTCTATGGTTCAGTTGAAGCAATTCTTACCAAAGGTGGATGGGCTTTGCCATTTGATGAAAATCATTTTCTTGGAAAAAAACTGCCTTATAATTTAGTCTCAGCTGAAACTGGTGAAATTATAATCAAGGAAGGTGTTAAGATTAACAGAAAGACCATTGAAAAAATAGAGGGAGAGTTTAAAAATTATCTGTTAACAGACGATGTATTGTTGGGTTATGTTGTTGCTAAAGATTTAATTGAGCCAGAAACAGGAGAGTTGTTGCTTGAAGCTGGATCTATTCTTACTCCAGAAAGTTTAGAGATTTTGAAAAAACTTAATTTCAAAACTATTCCTATAATTAATCCAGGCAAATCTGATATTGGTCCATACCTTTACAATACGATGCTGGTTGATAAAAACGCTACACAAAAAGATGCATTGTTTGATATCTACAAAGCTATTAGACTTGGTGAAACTCCATCATCTCTTGAAATCGCGAAATCATATTTTGAGAATTTATTTTTCAACGATATGCGTTATAATCTTTCTGATGTTGGAAGAATGAAAATGAATCATCGTCTTGATATTCAAAACAGCAAAAATACTCAGTTCATTACTAACGAAGATATTGAAAAAACCATCAAGATTTTAAGCTTAATTAAACATAATGATTTAAAAACAGATGATATTGATAACCTTGCCAATAGAAGGGTTAGAGCGGTTGGTGAATTAATTGAAAATCAATTGCGAATCGGAATGGCTCGTATTGAAAAATCAATTATCGAAAAAATGAATTCTGTTGAGGTTGATACTATCATGCCTCAAAGTTTAATTAACTCCAAGCCTTTGATCAGTGCAGTTAAAGATTTCTTTGCTACTTCACAATTATCTCAGTTTATGGATCAAACTAACCCATTATCTGAAATAACTCATAAGCGAAGATTGTCAGCTCTCGGTCCGGGTGGTTTAACTCGTGAAAGAGCTACATTTGAGGTTCGTGACGTTCATCATACTCATTACGGAAGAATTTGTCCAATTGAAACTCCTGAAGGTCCAAATATTGGTTTAATTAACAGTTTGGCAACATTTGCTAGGGTAAATAATTATGGTTTTATTGAAACCCCTTATTACAAAGTTGTTAATGGAAAAATAACTAATGATATTAAATATTTCTCAGCGATGGAAGAGGTTGATTTTGCAATTGCTCCTTCAACCGTTGAAATTGATGACAAAGGGGTTATTAGATCTGAATTGGTTAGTTGTCGAAAAAATGGTGAATTTGTAATGCTCACCCCAGATAAAATTGATTATATTGATGTTTCTACAAAGCAGATTGTTTCAATAGCTACAACCTTGATACCTTTCTTAGAAAATGATGATGCTAACCGTGCTTTAATGGGAGCGAACATGCAACGTCAAGCCGTGCCATTGCTTCGTCCAGATGCACCTTTGGTTGGAACGGGTATGGAATCGGTAATTGCTACAGACTCTGGGGCGGTAATTCGTTCTAAGAGAGATGGGGTAGTTAAATTTGTTGATGCCTCAAAAATTATCATTGAGTCTTTTGATAAAGATAACGTCCCTCAAATCGATGTATTTAATTTGAATAAATATACTCGAACAAACCAAGATACCTGTGTTAATCAGCGTCCTTTAGTTGAGTTTGGACAAGTGGTTAAAGCTGGTCAAGTTATCACTGATGGTCACAGTGTTGCAAATGGTGAAATTGCTTTAGGAAAAAATGTCAGAGTAGCATTTATGCCTTGGAACGGCTATAATTTTGAAGATTCAATCATCATCTCCGAACGATTACTTGCTAACGATACTTTCACCTCAATTCACATCGAGGAATTAGAAGTAGTTGCTCGTGATACTCGTCTTGGACCCGAAGAGATTACTCGCGATATTCCAAATGTTAGTGAAGAAGTATTAACGAAATTGGATGAGGAAGGAATCATTCATATCGGTGCAGAGGTCAAAGCTGGTGATATTTTAGTTGGTAAAACTACTCCAAAAAGTGAATCGCCGATGACTCCTGAAGAAAAATTATTGAAAGTAATTTTTGGTGAGAAAGCTTCGGATGTTAAAGATTCATCGCTTTATGCTCCTACAGGAATTTCTGGAACGGTTGTTGACGTAAAAGTTTTCTTGAGAAAAGGTGTTGAAAAAGACGAAAGATCGATTTATATCGAGATGCAACAAATTGAAGATTTGGCAAAGAAAAAATCGGTTAGAATACAATTTTTAGAAAATTCGCTCAAAGAATCTTTATCAAAAATCTTTACTGGAAAAAAATATCTTAGTGGTGCTGATAAGGCTAAATTGAGCGGTAAGCTTGATGCTAAAGATCTTGAACAATTATCTAAAAATCAAATCATTAAAATTGTTGTTGATGATAATAAAGCTATGGATCAGGCTGAAGATTTAATTAAGGGCATCAACAAACAAATTGCTGAAACTGAAAAAGATTTTAACGATAAGGTTGCTAGAATTAAAGCGGGAGATGAGTTAGGGCAGGGTGTCTTAAAAATTGTCAAGGTTTATATCGCTTCGAAATATCATCTACAACCCGGTGATAAAATGGCCGGTCGACACGGTAACAAGGGTGTTGTATCAAAAATCGCTCCAATCGAAGATATGCCTTATAGTTCCGATGGTGAACCAGTTGATATTGTATTAAATCCGCTAGGTGTTCCTTCGCGTATGAACGTTGGACAAATTCTTGAGACTCACCTCGGCTATGCTTCAAAAGAGCTCGGCAAGCAAATTTCTCAGCTTCTTGAAAATGTCAGGGAGCAAAAGTCTGAATTTATCACAAAGCTTCGTAAAAAACTTTTAGAAATTTATAATTCTGAAAGTGAAGTTAAAAGAATTCAGAAAATGGATGACAACGATCTTATTGAATTTGCTTCAAAGCTTCGTCACGGAGTGCCATTTGCAACGGGAATTTTTGAGGGCGCAAAAGAAGAGTATATCACTAAACTACTTGATATTGCTGGGGTTAACAACTCTGGACAAGTTGATTTATATGATGGAAAAACTGGTGAAAAATTTGATCGTAAAATTACTGTTGGTTATATTTATATGCTTAAATTGCATCATTTAGTTGACGATAAAATTCACGCACGTTCAATTGGACCATACAGCCTTATCACTCAACAGCCACTTGGCGGAAAATCGCATTTTGGTGGTCAAAGATTTGGTGAAATGGAATGTTGGGCATTACAAGCATATGGTGCTGCTTACACTTTGCAAGAAATGCTTACTGTAAAATCAGACGATGTGGTTGGAAGAATAAAAATCTATGAATCAATCATTCAAGGTAATCAAAACTTTAACTGTGGAATTCCTGAATCATTTAACGTTATGATTAAGGAAGTTAGATCGTTAGGTTTAAATATCGAACTTATTGAAAATTAAATTAACTTAAAATGCTTGATTTACAGAATTTTTAGGAATTCTGTAAATCAAGTGATTTTTTAACATCACAGTTAAACCCTAAATAATTTAAAAAATTTGAAATATTAGTAATTAAAAAAAAATAATCATGACTCTTGCAGGAACTTCATCTCACGGTCTTTTAAGTATCAACTCCAACAATGCGGTTGATCTTCTTGATTTTAATGCTATAAAAATATCGATTGCTGATCCAGATAAAATTAGATCATGGTCATATGGCGAAGTTACAAAGCCTGAAACCATTAACTATCGAACTTTCAAGCCGGAAAGAGATGGCTTGTTCTGCGCAAGAATATTTGGACCAATTAAGGATTATGAATGTTTATGTGGCAAATATAAGCGTATAAAATATAAAGGAATTGTCTGTGAAAAATGCGGTGTTGAAGTTACTTCTTCAAAAGTTCGTCGCGAAAGAATGGGTCATATTGAACTTGCTGCACCTGTTACTCATATCTGGTTTTTAAAATCATTGCCTTCAAGAATTAGCACCATTTTAGGTGTTACTCTAAAATCAATTGAGAAAGTAATTTATTTTGAATCTTACATTGTTACTGATGGCCTAATGTCACCAATGAAAGAAGGTGAAATTTTGAATGAAGAAGAATATGAAAAATATCAAAAAGAGCATGGCTATGGAAGTTTTGTAGCTGAGATGGGAGCGCAAGCATTGCAAAAATTAATTCAAAAATTAGATCTTAAAAAATTACAAAAAGATTTGCGCGAAGAGTTAGTTGGTTCGCTGTCTGAAATGAAAAAAGAAAAAACAATCAAGCGTTTAAAATTGGTTGAACAATTTGTTGAATCTGGTAACAAGCCAGAAAATATGGTGATGACTGTATTGCCGGTTATTCCTCCGGATATTCGTCCTTTGGTAATGCTTGATGGAGGTCGTTTCGCAACATCTGATCTCAATGAGTTGTATCGTCGGGTAATCAATAGAAATAATCGTTTAAAAAGATTAATGGAACTTGGAGCTCCAGAAATAATCATTAAAAATGAAAAAAGAATGCTCCAAGAATCTGTTGATGCGTTATTAGATAATGGTCGATCAGGAGCAATTGTTAAAAACTCTAATAAGAAAGCTTTTAAATCCTTAAGCGATATGCTAAAAGGTAAACAAGGAAGATTCCGTCAGAACCTTCTTGGTAAGCGTGTTGATTATTCAGGAAGAAGTGTTATCGTTGTTGGTCCAGAATTAAAATTACATCAATGTGGATTGCCAAAAAAAATGGCCTTAGAATTATTCAAGCCATTCATTTATTCTAAACTTGAATTATATGGTAAATCACCATCGATTAAGGTATCAAAAAAAATGGTTGAAACTGAACGTCCAGAAGTCTGGGACATTTTAGATGAGGTGATTAAAGAGCATCCAGTTCTTTTAAACCGTGCACCAACTCTTCACCGTCTCGGTATTCAGGCTTTTGAACCAATATTAACTGAAGGAAAAGCTATTCAATTGCATCCGTTGGTTTGTTCAGCATTTAACGCCGACTTTGACGGAGACCAAATGGCTGTTCACGTTCCACTGTCAATAGAAGCACAAGTTGAAGCTCGTGCGTTGATGATGTCAACAAATAATATTTTGAGTCCTGCAAATGGTAAACCAATCATAGTTCCATCGCAAGATATTATTCTTGGTTTGTATTACATAACCATGGAAAATAAAAATTATGCTACTTCAAAAGCCTTTCCAATTGCAGATGAATATGAGTTAGAGCACGCTTTGAATGAAAAAGTGATTGGCTTACATGATAAAATTCTTTATCGCTATACCATCAAAAACTCTGATGGTGAAAGAAGTTACGCCCGTGTTGAAACTACCGCAGGAAGAGTTGCGGTTTTCAATACTTTACCAAAGTCAATGAAAGATGGCTTTAGCGTTGTTAACAAAGTTATGACCAAAAAAGCCGTAACCAATCTTATCGATACTGTATATCGTAACTGTGGGCAAAAGGAAACCGTTATTTTTTGTGATCGAATCATGGCTTTAGGCTTCAGAAATGCTTGTATCGCTGGTATTTCAATTGGAAAAGATGATATGATTATTCCGCAAAGCAAACATCATCATATCAGCGAGTCTTTTGACAAAGTAAAAAAATTGGAAAAACAATATCGCGAAGGTTTGATTACAACTGGTGAAAGATATAACAAGGTAGTTGATGAATGGACCAATTGCACAAGTAAAATTTCTAAAGAAATGATGACTGCAATTTCGAGCTTCGAAAATCCGGTTAAAGCCAATTCAATATTTATGATGGCAGACTCTGGGGCAAGGGGTTCAGAGAATCAAATTAAGCAGGTTGCTGGAATGAGGGGATTAATGGCAAAACCATCGGGAGAGATTATTGAAACTCCAATTACTTCAAATTTTAAAGAAGGTTTAAGTGTGATGGAGTATTTCATCTCGGCACACGGCGCAAGAAAAGGTTTGGCTGATACTGCTCTTAAAACTGCTAACTCTGGTTATTTAACGCGAAGACTTGTTGATGTATCACAAGATTGCATAGTTGTTGAAGATGATTGTAAAACCGAGCAAGGAATTGTTGTTGAGCCGGTAATTGATGATGGTAGAGTCATTGTTTCATTGGCAGAAAATGTTCTTGGTCGTGTTGCATTGGAAGATGTTAAATCTGAAGATGGTAAAAAAATTATCGTTCCTGCTGGAACAATGATCAATGAGGCAATTGCTGACGAAATTGCAAAATCTTCGCTCAAATCAATTAAAACTCGATCAGTTTTAACTTGTAAAACTCAAGGTGGAGTTTGTGCTAAGTGCTATGGTCGAGATTTAGCTACTGGAAATATGGTGAGTATTGGTGAAGCTGTTGGGGTTATTGCTGCACAATCAATTGGTGAACCGGGAACTCAGCTTACAATGAGAACTTTCCACGTTGGTGGTGCTGCTCAAAGAGATACTGAGCAATCAGCAATATCAGCTATTGAGGACGGAAAAGTTAAGTTCAATGAAAAGTCAACAATCATAGATCGCGAAGGAAAAATTATTGTCATTAGTCGTAACTCGGAAATTGTTTTATTTGATAGCAAAGATCGTGAACTCAACAGATACAAGCTACCATATGGTGCACTTATAGTTCATAAAAATAACTCAAATGTTAAAAAAGGTGAGCATTTAGTTGAATGGGATCCATACAACATTCCAGTAATTGCTGAAGTTGATGGGGTTGCTCGTTATAACGATCTTACTGAAAATGTTTCGTTACGTGAAAAAATTGAGGAAACAACAGGTGTTTCAACCAAGATTGTTATGGATTGGAAACAATATAGTAAAAAAGATCTCAAGCCAAGAATTTCAATTGAATCACAAGCTGATAAAGTTGAAAAAGAATATGCTTTATCAATTAACACCTTAATTAGCGTTTCTAATGGTAGTGATGTTAAAGCTGGTGATGTAATTGCAAGAATTCCAAAAGAATCATCAAAAACTCGTGATATTACTGGTGGTCTTCCGCGAGTTGCAGAGTTGTTTGAAGCTCGTAAGCCTAAGAACGCTGCGGTAATGAGTGAGCTTGATGGTAAGATTGAATTTGGTAAGGATTACAAAACTAAAAGAAGAATTATTGTTCGTCCAGAAGATGCTACTAAATTGCCAATTGAATATAGTATTTCTAAAACTAAGCACTTGTTTTATGGTGAAGGTGATAGCATTAAAAGAGGTGATGTTTTGATTGATGGTAATCTTGTCCCTCATGATATTTTAAGAATTCAGGGAATGCAAGCTTTCACAAATTATATGGTTAATGAGGTTCAAAAAGTTTATCGTATGCAAGGCATGAAAATTGACGATAAGCATATTGAGGTTATCATTAGCATGATGTTGAAAAGGGTTGAGGTTACTGATTCAGGTCAAACAACAATGCTAGTTGGTGAATATGTTGATCGCGATGTTTTTGAGGAAGCAAACAAAAAAGCAATTGCTGATAAATTAAAACCAGCACAATGCTCTCCAGTGCTTCTTGGAATCACCAAGGCATCATTGCAAACTAAATCATTTATTTCTGCTGCATCATTCCAAGAAACTACCAGAGTTCTTACTGACTCAGCAGTTCAAGGCAAGGTTGACAATCTAAGAGGATTAAAAGAAAACATCATTGTTGGGCGATTAATTCCAGCTGGAACAGGTTTAATTACTGGAAAATATCGAGCAATTGCCAATCAGGAAAAATTAGCTGAAAATGCTAATTCGATCGATGAGTTCGTTGTTAAAGACAATAACAACAGCAATATTCAAAGCAATATTAATCTCGATATGAATGAATAGATTTTTAAGGCAATATTGCATAAAATTTTTTGCAATATTGCCTTGAGAGCTCTTCTACTGCGATATGCAAGAAGTTGTAAAGAAAAAAAGATAGGCATTAAAAAAATCAAATAAAGCTGATAAAGACAATAAAAAGATAGACATTAAAAAAGATCGAATAAATATGTTGTTAGTTTTTTTATAACAACAATCACAGAGCTGATTAGAAATGATTAGTTTATAATACTTTCCACTAAAAATAACAAAAATGATCAATAAAAATGAATTCTTAACAAAATTTAAGAAAAACAAAAGAGGTTTATGGTCTTTTGTTATTCTAACAAGTTTATTCAGTATTTCACTGTTTTGTGAGTTCATAGCTAACGACAAGCCATTGATAGTTAGATATGATAAAAAATTTTATTTCCCAATTTTTAAGCAAGTAAACGAAGAAGAATTTTCAGGACAGCTCAAAACCCCTGCAGATTATCGGGATCCCTATGTTCAAGAGCTAATAAATGCCAAAGGTTGGTTTATAATGCCATTTATTCCTTTTAGTTATGATACTATCAATTTAAATCTTGATTCACCAGCACCTTCACATCCTACTTACGAAAATTTATTTGGAACCGATGATCAGGGGAGGGATGTATTAGCTAGATTAATTTATGCAATCAGATTATCAATGTTATTTGCAATATCGCTAAGTTTTTTAACAATTATTTTAGCCATATTTATTGGAGCAATTCAAGGATATTTTGCAGGAATTATAGATTTATCAATGCAAAGATTTATTGAAATTTGGTCAAGTTTACCAATGATGTTTTTGCTAATTATTTTTTCGGCAATTATTGCTCCAAGTTTTTTTAGTTTACTGATAATTATGCTGATGTTTAGTTGGATTTCTTTGGCAAGTATTGTTCGCGCGGAATTTTTGAGATTAAGAAATTTTGAGTTCGTAAATGCTAGCAAATCTTTGGGTGCAAGCCCATGGCGCATAATTTTTCGCCATATTTTGCCCAACGCTTCACCGGTAATTCTTGCAAATTTACCGTTTTTAATCGCTTCATCTTTAACAACTTTATCAGCCTTGGATTTTCTCGGCCTGGGAATGCCAGTTGGTTCACCTTCTTTTGGTGAAATTTTAGCTCAAGGTAAGAATAATATTCAGGCATATTGGCTGGGATTGGTTGGTTTTTTTAGCTTAACAATAATACTTACTTGTTTAGTTTTTGTAGGTGAGGCGTTACGCGATGGCTTTGATGTTAGGAAATTTTAAATTGTTAAAAAAATCTTAAAATAAAATCTTTGCATCTAAAAAACATTTTGGTTAAATTATATCAACTTTATAAATAAATATTTTTTTTATGGCTATAGAAATTTTAATGCCTGCACTTTCACCGACTATGAAAGAAGGCAATCTTGCAAAATGGGTTAAAAAAGAAGGTGATAAAATCAAGGCTGGTGAAGTAATCGCTGAGATTGAAACCGATAAAGCTACCATGGAAGTTGAAGCGGTAGATGAAGGAATTTTGGGAAAAATTCTGGTTGCTCAAGGTAGCGAAAATGTTGCGGTTAACACTTGCATAGCTCTTATTCTTGAAAGCGGTGAGGACATCAAAGCTCTTGATTCTTATCAGGCTAAATTAAGTAAAGTAGAAAAATCTGACGTTAAAAATCAAACAGAAAATTCTTCGCCCATATCTAGTGATCATGTTGTTGCAAAAGATGAGTTGAAAAATTTAAATTCAGCTTCAAATGTTTTTAAATCCAATCCAGTTAATGTGGTGGTTGAACAAGCTTCAAAAAAATCTACAAATAAAACTCATCATGATATTGGTCAATATGCTGGAATCACAAGTGCAGATGAGATTATCAAGGCAAGTCCGCTTGCTAAAAAAATTGCCAAAGAAGCAGGAATATCTTTAGTTGGTATTGATGGAACTGGTCCACACCAGAGAATAATTAAGGATGATGTTATTGATTTCATAAAAAATGGTAAGACCAATAACTCAAATGGTTCTAATGCTGTTGTTAGAGATTCGCAAGAATATTATACTATAAAAAATAATAATATTCGCAAAGTTATTGCCAAGAGATTGCTGGAGTCAAAGCAATTTGTTCCGCATTTTTATTTAAGTTGCGAACTAAAAATTGATAAATTGCTTGAGCTACGAAGTGCTCTAAACGAAGTTGCTAAGCTTGATGAAAAGGGTAATCCTGAATATAAAATTTCAGTTAATGATTTGGTAATTAAAGCTACAGCAATGGCTTTAAAAAAAGTTCCTGAGGCCAATAGTGCATGGAGTAATGATTTCACAATTATCTATAATAATGTTGATATTTCAATGGCAGTTGCTATAGATGGTGGATTAATTACCCCTATCATTAAAAATGCTGATCAAAAATCGATTCAACAAATTTCTCAAGAAACTAAAATTTTAGCAAAGAAAGCTCGTGAAGGCAAGTTGCAACCTGAAGAATTTCAAGGCGGAACTTTTAGCATATCAAATCTTGGGATGTATGGTATTGATAATTTTTCCGCAATTATTAATCCTCCGCAAAGCTGTATTTTAGCAGTTTCTAGGGCAGTTGAAAAACCCGTTGTTGAGCATGGACAAATTAAAATTGCTAATTTGATGAATGTCTCGCTGTCTGCAGATCATCGAGTTGTCGATGGAGTGGTTGGGGCAGAATTTTTGAAAGCCTTGCGTCGCTATATCGAGCATCCGATTTTAAATATAATTTAGTTTTTAAATCTTTTAATTTTTTTTAAAAAAACTATTTGCAATAACAAAACTAGGTTTATATTATTTAAAAAAATATTCTCTAAAAAAATTTAGTAATTTTCCCTAATAAACTTTAATAATTTTATTTTATGATCAAAATTGTAGAACTTATAATCGTAGTTACACTCCTAATTTTCTCGTTTCTTGCAGGTGTTAAATATTCAGATTCAGTTAAAAATCATGTTAGCTGGTTGTTTGAAAATAAAGAAGAAGAAATCGAACTTCCAGATTTATCAAATGAAAATGCTGTTGAAATTGCTCCTGCTGAAGGTAATGCTGATACCAATAAAGGTTTGGATTCTGCGAACTCTGCAGAAAATCCAGCTAACGAGGTTAATGCTAATGATTCTGCAAATAAAGCTGTTGATGCTAACCCTGCTAGCGCTCCAGCCAGTGCTCCATCCTCTGCATCTCAACCTAAAATTGATCTTGAGCAAAAAAAACAATAGGTTATATTAAAATTTAAATTTTAAACACCACATCAAAAACCTAAAATCTCCAACACCAACAAACACATAACCAAAATCTCAAAGAAATCTTATACCATTTCCACTTAGTAAATGATAAATTAATTTTTAAATCTAAAAAATACAATTTTTAAAACACCACAATTTATAACCATGCTTAAAGACTTTATTTGCAAGTTATTAATTTCTTTAATTATTAACAAAAAATGTTTTAGAATTAATTGGCAATTTTATCGAAGAATTTATAATAAAATCTGTCAAAAAATTTATGGGCGAAAATTATTTGCTCTTAAATTTTTAGTAATAATTATTATGATTAATTTTAATGCCCATAGAGCCATTGCCCAACAAGAGTCAAAAAGTCCTCGTGAAGCTGTTATATCGTCTTTTAACAAGAGATTTTATCAATCCAATCGAGTTCGACAATATCTAGCTTTTGCAGGTTCTTATAATTCAGATTATAATTCAAAAAGTTATCAACTTAATTCGCGTTATTTATTTCAAAATCCTAACTATACTTCTGAGATTAGTCTGCAACATCAAGTTGATTATGCCGATACGGGTTCTTTAAAAACCAAAAAATATAATGTTAAGAAAAATGAATTATATGATTTAACGATCTCTTCTAAAGCTAGGCTTGGTTCTTCAGTTAATTATGGAGTTTTTTATCATCGCTCAATCTATGATAAATTTTCGACTTTTTTATATGATAATCGAACAGCAATTGGTTTAGGCAGAATGTTTAATAATGAAAAAATTGAATTTGATTTTTCAATGGCTTATCGTGATATTAAAGCTGATACCTATGAAGTTGATTATCTTGCTTCTATTAGATTAACTCATAAATTTAATAATAAAATTTCTATGATACAGCGAAGTTATATTTTTTTTGGAAAAAGCCTTTATGATGAAGAGTATCGAACTAGTTTGGTTTATAGATTAAATAATAAAGTTTCAATTGAATTAAGGCATAATTTTGAAAAAAGACGTTATAGCGATTATCCCAAAAGGGTTAATGTTAATCAGATCTCTCGGGGAGTAACTTTTGGCATGGTTTTTGATTTGTTTTAAAAAATTGTTAAATATAGCTAACTCTAAATAAAACATATTTTTATTAACAAAAACCAACAACTATAATAAAAAAATGTTGTTAGTTATTGTTCATAGTTTTTTCCCATTAATTTTTTTTAAAAATTTTTATAATTCTAATTTCTTTAACTTAATTTTTACACTGTTCTAATTTTGTTGCTAAAAATTTAGCTTCAGTTTCGTTAATTGATAATTGCCAATATTGCTTGACTTGAAGCCAATTTTTTATATATTGGCAATGATATTTTTCATTTTGAGGAAGCCATTGGCTTGGCGATTTATCGCCTTTCGAACGATTAGCTGATTTTGAAACTGCAATTAAAGTTAGAGGATTTTTTAGATCATTAGCATAACTTATTTTTTTTGGCTTTGACCATTTACTTGCTCCACTTAAATGAGCATGTTTGAGAGGAACAAAATGATCGATGTCAAGCTCTTTTGGGTCATTAAAATATTGATCAGTATAGGGATCATACCATTTACCAGCTATTACCTTACATCCTTTTGAATCTAACTCAATTTTTTCTATACTTTCACTTATTAAAACTTCTTGGCGAGTGTTTTGACAATCATGATCTTCATCGATCCAGTGTTGATATTCAGATCGTGAATAAGTTGTTACAGAGTCATTTTGACGATATTGCCAAATTGCTGAATATATTGCTATAATTATCAAAATAATTATTATAATTTTTTTCATAATCCAAGATTATTTTTTTAAAAAAAATAATTATTAGTTTTTTAATGTTAAAAAAATAGCTTAATTTATGGTTCATAAAAAATTAAATCTCCCAAGTAAAATTTGCGTTGCTTGTTTAAGAAAATTCAATTGGCGAAAGAAATGGAGTAAAGATTGGGATTTTGTAAAATATTGCTCCAAAAAATGTCAAAAAAATCACCAAAAATAATTTTGCACAGGCTTTTATATCATGTTTTTTAAAGCGATTGTTTAAATTTAAATTCAATTATTTGCATGCTGTGTAAAATGTAAAGGAATTGATAAAAAACAATGAATTGATAAAAAAATTAGAAAAATAACTTGACTTCTAAATAATATAAACTATTAAATATAAATTGATAAATATTAATTCTATTGTTTATGAAAAGTATAGGTAAAACCACTGATGAAGATTCAAATGGAAGTTTTGATCAAGAAATTCAACTAGATTCTAGCCAAAATCAATCGCCAGCAATATCAAAAAAAAGTCTTAGTGATGATTCGCAAGATATCGATGTGCAAGAAATTCCGTCAATTCTCTCTGCACAGTCACTTGACATGTCTCTTGATCAAGATCTTTCAATGTCTGCCAAAAGCAATTCTGGCAATAATTCAACATTTGTTAGTGAATTTTTTTCGCAATTGCATGAAAGAGTTAAAGCAATTCAGAGAATAAGTGATAGGCAAGGTGGTGGTGTTAGATCGCAAAAAAAACCAACTAATGAAACACAAACAGATCCTTTAAGCGATCAACATTTAGAGTTATCAGATCATAAAAGTCAAACAACTCCACCTGAAGAAGCTGAATTACTTCATTCAAGAATTGAGCAAATGACAAGTCAAACTCAACAGGCATCTCAAGATATATCGGAAATTAATAAACATTTATCTGATCTTGAGGGTTATTTTTTAAAAAAAGAAGAAAGTTTTATTTCGCAACTTGATAAATTAGAAAGCGATAAATTAATTGCTGAAAATCTTCAACAAGATACACAACAGCGTATGGTTTTATTGGAAAAAAATCAAAAATATCTTCAAGGGGATATGGTTGAAAATAATCTATCGCTAATGAATCAATTAGTAATTGCAAATCAAAAATTAGCATATTTAGAAAGTATAAAACCTCTGGAGAGTTCATTGATTGAGAATAATGCTCAGCTTAAGGAGGCTTCATTAAGAAGTCATAATTCTAAAATTATGTTTGGATTAATCATTGCTGTTGATTTAGTTGTGGGTCTTATTATTGGTTATGTGCCAATGGATTTTTCTATTTCTAAAATAATTCTACCAATTCTTATTGGTTCAACTTTTTCATGCGGATTGGCTAATGTTATCAAAGAAAAGGTTAATTACAAAAAACAATTAAATGCAAGAAATCAGGCAAATGAGGATTTAGAAGATTTCAAAAAAAGTAACCATCATCCAGATGAACAGCAAAATTTTGAAAGTCAAAATTTGCCAATCTTACCAAGAAGGTTTTCTCAAGATAAGCTATTAATTTCAGATGGTAGCGATGGTATTAAGATTAGTTCGTCCATGAAATTTGAACAATCTGATACCCTGTCTAGGCAAATTCCTTCAGGGAGTCCGGTATCTCGATCTAACCCAGATGAAGGACCAAGAAGTTCAAGAGCAAGTGGAGTTTATATTGAATCTGCAGAAAGATAAAGGACCAAGAAGTTCAAGAGTAATTGAACGTGCAGAAATTTGATGCTTATAATTAGCAAATAAAAATAAAAATAAAGC
>JBJTWJ010000064.1:0-5657 GCA_046081665.1 Alphaproteobacteria bacterium
ATTAAAAATTGGAAATGGTATAATAACTTTTAAGTTAATTTTCCGGTAAAAAATTTGTTTTTTTAGGAAAAAAAAGCTCTTGCAACATTAAACAAGGACTGTATCTTTATTAGTCTATTTTTTTAAAAAAATATTATTTAATTTTCAAAATAATTTCTAATTCAAAATGACTGAAAATAGTAACAATAATTTAGTAAGTAATTCAATAATTCCTGCTACTGGCAAGGACATTCAAGCGGTATCTTTAGTTGGTGAAATGCGTAAATCATATTTGGATTATGCAATGAGCGTTATTGTTGCTCGAGCAATTCCAGATGCTTGTGATGGTTTGAAACCAGTGCATCGCAGAATTCTTTATGCGATGTATGAAGGAAGTTATGATTACAACAAGCCTTTTAAGAAATCAGCAAGAATTGTTGGTGAAGTAATGGGTAAATATCATCCCCACGGCGATGCGGCGATTTATGAGTCTTTGGTAAGAATGGCTCAAGATTTTTCAATGAGAGTGCCATTAATCGATGGTCAGGGTAACTTTGGTTCAATTGATGACGATCCTCCGGCTGCAATGCGTTATACCGAGTCGCGTCTTGAAAAAATATCGCATACCATGCTTGATGAGCTCGACAAAGATACCGTTGATTTCATGCCCAATTATGATGGCAATGAAAAAGAACCAAGAGTTCTTCCTGCTCGTTTTCCAAATCTTTTAACAAATGGTTCAGGTGGAATTGCAGTTGGGATGGCTACCAATATCCCTCCACACAATCTTGGCGAAGTAATCGATGCATGTTTAGCTTATATCGACAATAATGAAATTACTATTGAAGATGTAATTAAAATTGTTCCAGGGCCAGATTTCCCAACGGGTGGAATTATTTTAGGGCGAGCAGGGCATGAGTCAGCAAGTCGAACTGGCAGGGGTTCTGTGGTGATGCGTGGTCGTCATAAAATCGAAAAAAGATCAGGCAATAAAAACGCTATTATTATTACCGAAGTTCCTTATCAAGTTAACAAAGCTAAGCTTGTTGAAAAAATTGCTGAGCTTGTCAAAGAGAAAAAAATTGAAGGAATTACTGATCTACGCGATGAGTCAGATCGCGATGGCATTCGCGTTGTTATTGAACTTCGCAAAGACGCAATGGAAGAAGTTATTATCAATCAGCTTTACAGCTTCACAGAATTGCAATGCAATTTTAGTGTTAACATGTTAGCCCTAAACCATGGTCAACCGCAATTATTAAATTTATTACAAGTTATCAAAATTTTCGTTGATTTTCGATTTGATGTTACTACGAGAAGAACTAATTTCTTACTCAACAAAGCTCGTGATAAAACTCACATTTTAATTGGTTTGGCTGTTGCAGTTGCAAACATTGATGAGATCGTTGAATTGATTAAATCTTCAAAAGATGTTGCTGAAGCTAAGGAAAGATTATTGGCTCGTCCATGGCCAGTTGGTCTGGTTGAAGCAATAATCAAGCTTGTCCAAGACAAAGGCAATATTGTTAAAGATGGTAAATTCTATTTTACTGAAGCCCAAGCTAAAGCAATTTTAGAGATGAGATTAGCTCGATTAACTGGTTTAGAAATGGAAAAAATTAGCGATGAGTTAAAGGCATTAGCAGTTGAAATTTCTGGCTATTTAGAGCTTCTTGCTGATCGTAAAAAAATGACTGCTTTAGTTAAAAAAGAATTGGTTGAAGTTAAGGAAGAATTTGCAACCCCAAGAAAATCAACGATTGAGGATTCAGAATTTGAGGTTGATATTGAAGATTTAATTCCCAAAGAAGAAATGGTAGTGGTAGCAACTATGAATGGCTACATTAAACGCGTTGCTTTATCAGCATATCGCACTCAGCGCAGAGGTGGTAAAGGACGCAGTGCTATGGATGTTCGCGATGAAGATATTGCCACTGATATTTTTGCAACCAACACTCATACCCCGATTTTATTTTTCTCAAATAAAGGTAAATGTTATAAATTAAAAACTTATAAATTGCCACTTGGAACTCCGCAAGCAAGGGGTCGAGCATTGGTAAATTTATTGCCTTTGGAAGGTGATGAAAAAATTAGTACCATCCTTGCTCTTCCTGAAAATGAAGAAAGCTGGAAAGATTTAAGTATTGTTTTTGCAACTTCCTCCGGAGATATTCGGAGAAACTCCATGGATCAATTTATTGATATTCGTTCAAGTGGCAAAATTGCCATGAAACTCGAAGGTCAAGAAGCTTTAGTTGGAGTAGCTTTATCAACCGAAAAAGATGATATTTTATTATCAACCAAAGATGGTAAATGTATTCGTTTCCCAGTTTCTAAGCTTCGTGTTTTCCAAAGCCGAAACTCAACAGGGGTTCGTGGAATTAAACTAGAATCAGGTAACAAAGTTATAGCTTTATCAATAATCAAGCATGCTGGTGAAGATTCTGAGATTAAAGAAAAATATTTAAAAATTGATCTTGAACAACGACTTGCTCTTCGTGATGCTCTAATTCACAATAAAAAATTACAAGAAAACCCAAGTGTTGATTTATTGATTCAGCCTATGGAAATTCCGCAAATTAAAGGTGAACTTGATCAAAAGACCATAGAAGCTATGGCCATTGATGAAGAATTTATTTTAACGATCACTGAAAATGGTTATGGTAAACGCTCCTCAGCCTATGAATACCGTATTACTAATCGTGGAGGATCGGGAATTACTAACATTATCACCTCAAAAAGAAATGGATTGGTTGTAGCTAGCTTCCCAGTTGAAAGTAAAGATCAGGTGATGATTATTACCAACAAAGGAACATTAATTCGAACTGAAATTCAATCGGTGAGAATAAGTGGCAGAAACACCCAAGGTGTTACTTTAATTAAAACTCAAGATGAAACGGTTGTGTCAGTTGCAAGAATTGCCCATAGTGGTAATAAAGAAGTTGATGAAGCAGAGACAGGTGAAGAAAGCTCTGCTGATAACAACCAAGATGAGGTTCAAAAGGAACAAAATAGCCAAGAATAATTTTTTTTCAAATTTTGGTAGTTGTTACAATAAAAAATATTTCTTAACTTAAATTGTTAAGAAATATTGTTAACTAGTTATTTTTAATTTTTTTAATTAAAAAATATGACATACACAATTCAAGGTAAAAATAATCTTTACGAGTTAGTAATTGGTTGCGAAATTCATGCTCAAATTGCTTCTGAGTCAAAGTTATTTTCACGAGCTTCAACTGCCTTTGGTTCAGAACAAAATTCACAAGTTTCTTTGGTGGATTGTGCAATGCCTGGAATGCTTCCTGTTATCAATCAAAAATGTGTTGAGCAGGCAGTTAAAACTGGTCTTGGCATTAATGCTAAAATAAACCTGCAATCATTTTTTGATCGCAAAAATTATTTCTATCCTGACCTTCCGCAAGGTTATCAAATTTCCCAATTTACTACGCCAATTGTTGGCGAAGGTAGTGTTGAAATTGAACTAGAAAATTCTCAAAAAAAATTAATTCGTATTGAAAGAATTCACCTTGAACAAGATGCTGGAAAATCAATTCATGATCAACATCCAACTTGCTCGCTAATAGATCTTAATCGGGCAGGGGTTGGTTTAATGGAAATAGTTTCTAAGCCAGATCTCAGCTCACCCTTGGAAGCTAGCGAATATGTTAAAACCATTCGCTCAATTGTTAGATGTCTTGGCACTAGTGATGGTGATATGGAAAAGGGTAATTTACGATGCGATGCCAATGTTTCAGTAAGAATTGTTGGTGAAAAAAAACTAGGAACGCGCTGTGAAATTAAAAATTTAAATTCGATGCGTAACATCGCTCGAGCTATTGAGTTTGAAGCAAATCGCCAAGTTGAAATTTTAGAAAATGGTGGAAAAATTGACCAAGAAACCAGATTATTTGATGCCTTAACTGGTGAAACCAGAACCATGCGCTCCAAAGAAGATGCTATGGATTATCGCTATTTTCCTGATCCTGATCTTCCAGATTTAATAATCTCGCAACAATTTGTTGATGATATTAAAAAAAATCTCCCCGAACTTCCACAAGTTAGAAAAAATCGCTATATTGAAAAACTTGGAATTGCCCCATATGATGCAGGGGTTATTACTGCTGATCAAGAAATTATCAATTATTTTGAAGAGCTTATTACTAAACACGATCCGAAATTATGCGTTACTTGGCTTACTGTCGAGCTATTTGGCAGAATGAATAAACTATCAATTAATTTTGAAAATTTAAAAGTTAAAGCCAATGATTTATGTGGTTTACTCGATCTAATTAAGACGGGAGAAATTTCTGGAAAAATTGCTAAAGATGTATTAGATGTTATGATTGAAAGTGGTGAATCAGCAAAAAAAATTGTTGAAAGTAAAGGTCTAAAACAGGTTAGTGATCCGCAAGCTTTGGAAAAAATTATTGATGAGGTAATTAAAAATAATCAGGAAAATTTCGTAAAATGTCAAAGTGGAGATGAAAAATTATTTGGTTTTTTTGTTGGACAAATTATGAAAGCAAGCAAAGGTCAAGCCAATCCGCAACTGGTAAATGAAATTTTAAGAAATAAGATTAAAAGTTAGTATTTCTAAAAGATTTACCTTAATTTATTTTTTTTTCAATAATCTCCAACAGCTCTTGGTGATCAAAATAAATTGGAATTATTCCACTCTCTTTAAAACCATTATCAATAACTTCTTCACTAATCGAGCGAGAGATTTGTTGATTAGCTTGACCGAATATTATTGGCTGACATCCACTGTTATAAGCACATTCAACATCGGCAATAGTATCACCAATGAACCATAAATGATCTTTTGATAAATCAATATTTGAGCCTAGTAAAGCTAAGTCAACAGCTGATTTATCGGGTTTATCATAATTGGCATCAAACGCTCCAATTACTGAAAAAAAATCTTCATCAACTTTTAATTTCTTTGCTTCTTGACGTAAAGTTGAGCCAATTTTATTACTGACAATAACTTGTTGAATTTCTTTTTTGGAAATTGTTTTAATCAATTGCTCAGCATAAGGCAATAATTGAAGTTCAGACTTATTGATCTGTTGATAAGAGTTACGATAAATTTCTCCAGCTTCTTGCCAGTTGTCACCAAAAATTTCAGGAAAATAATCACGCATTGATTTATGAACATTATCGATTACTTTTTGTAAAGACCAAGCTTCACGATTATAATGCTTCATGGTGGTATTTATAGCACTCTGAATTAATGGCCAAGTGTCAACTAGAGTATTATCCCAATCAAAGATTATCGCCTTAGGTTTTTTTAAATTTTGCAATGCTTGACGATTTTTTTTATAGCGATCCATATGAGTTTAATTTTTAAAAAATTTTTAAATTTGTTATTTATTTAAAATTATTATTTCTTTAAGTGATTTGGATTGTCTTTAGCAGGGCGAGGATCAAAAAATTTCTCAAATTTATTTTTCATACCATCCATCTCCTTAGCTTCTTCAAGAGCAGGTTTTCTCTTGGTAATATTTGGCCATTTTTTTGAATATTCGCGATTGATTTCTACCCATTTTAATAATTCAGGTGTTTCAGGGGAAATTGCTTCAGCTGGACATTCTGGAACACAAACACCGCAATCTATGCAAGCTTCTGGATCGATGACGAGCATATTTTCTCCTTCATAAAAACAATCAACTGGGCAA
>JBJTWJ010000065.1:0-3139 GCA_046081665.1 Alphaproteobacteria bacterium
TAATAAAAAAATTATCTCAATGCTTACCTAAGCAACAAATTTTTTCAGCTTCATCAAGAAAATCCATTTGCACAATTTCCTAAAAAATTTGTTAAAGCGGTTTGTTTTATACCATTTCAACTTAATAAATGATAAATTAAGCAAAATATTTTTGAGATAAAAATTTTTAAAAAATGAAGTCGTATATCCATACGGCTGAGGCTTTTTAAGGATTTTTAGCAAAAAATTTGAACTTAAATCTTTATACCTTATGTGATTAATTAAAAATTGGAAATGGTATTATATCATTTCTGTTTTAAAATTGAGGCATTGTTTGATATGAACTCGATTAATACCAATTCAATCTTTAGCCAAAACTTAAAAATATTTTTAAATTTTATTTATAACATTTTATGCAAATTACTGTAATGCGAGCCAAAATTCATCGAGCTATTGTCACTCAGGCAGATCTCAATTACGAAGGATCAATCTCTATTGATCAAGCTTTACTTAGAGAATCGGGAATTATTGAAAACGAAAAAGTTGATGTTTTAAACATCAACAATGGTGAACGTTTCACTACTTACGCGATTCTAGCCAAAGAAAATTCTCGTGAAATTAAAATAAATGGTGCAGCAGCCAGAAAAGTTCAAATTGGTGATCCGGTGATTATTGTTGCATATGGCTCAATGGATATTGAGTTAGCAAAAAAATTTCATCCAAAAATTATTAAATTAGACGAAAAAAATAACATCGTTTAAATTTAATAATTATAAAATCTTTGTTTCAAATTCCTTAATAAATTTTTTTGCTAAATCCAAAACATCAATTACCGCATCTCTTAATTTGGCATCAAAGCCAATATTTGTTTTTGCCCATTCTTTAACCCAAGGTCGAGCTAAATCCCAAATATTTAAATTTGGATCAAGCGTTACCCCTACCCCTTCAACAAGTAACAAGGTTTTTTGCAAAAGCAGTAATTCAGGTCGAGTTTCCATTTTATAATCCCTAGTCATCATAATTAAGCTGGTTAATAACTTGGCAATTGAAATGTCTTTAACATCAACACCAACGATCATCTCGCCAATTTTTCGACAAGATAATGCCAGATCATCAACATTAGTATCACTTGGCACAAACCCAGCTTCAATATGAATTTGCGCTACACGATGATATTGACGATGTAAAAAACCAATCAACACCTCAGCTACAGCTATTCTGGTTTTACGGTCAATTTTACCCATAATTCCAAAATCAACTACCGCAATATCACCATTAGCCATTAAAAATAAATTTCCAGGATGCATATCAGCATGAAAAAATCCATGAACATAAACTTGGTTAAAATAACTCAAAACTAAATTCTGGGCTATTTGTCTCTTATCCAATGGTGATTTGGCGATAGCTTCTTTGTTTGAAAAAGCAATGCCATTAATCCACTCTAAAACTAAAATTTTTTGCGATGAATATTGCCAAAAAATCAATGGTACATAAAAACCTTTAAAATTAGTTAAATCGTCTCTAAGTTTTGAGGCATTTGATGCCTCATGAAGCAAGTCTAGCTCATACCTTGCAGTTTGTTGCAATAAATCAGCAATGTCTTTTAAAGTTTTAGCTAAAAATGGCGAAAATAATTTAACTATTACAACCAGCAATTTTAGGGTAATAATATCGCGATTCATGGTCTTAACAATATTTGGGCGAAGAATTTTCACTGCTACAAATTTGCCATCATTTAACTTAGCTTTATGAACTTGAGCAATTGATGCCGATGCAACAGGCCTATAATCAAATTCAACAAATATATTACGAAAATTATCGCCAAATTCATTGTATAAAATTTCTTCAACATCCTTATTACCAAATGGCGGAATTTCGTCTTGGAACTTTGCCAAAACCTCAGCAATCTTAATGCCAACCAAATCTGATCTCACTGATAATAATTGACCAAGTTTCACAAAAGATGGACCAGCACAACGAAAAAAAAGATAGATCGCCTTACTTGAGTCAATAAAAAGTAATGGCAAAAAAACTATAAGAAGGATAATTAACCTAAATAGATTAAGTATTGGAAAAATCATTGATCAAAAAATTTATTTTCCAGAATTCTTTGGACAGTCTGGATTGCCATTTGGGCAATTAACTGCTGAGTCAGGATTACCAGAAAAATTATTACCTTTTCCAGTATTTTCATGCAAATCAATATTGATAAGCTCAAGGTTAACATTATCAAGCCCAGCCCAACCAAAAAGATGCTCGATGACTTGCGACAAAACCCTTAAAATGTTGTTGGTTATATTGCGAGTTTCGTTGAGCATCGATTTAATAATCTTGGTTTCAGTTGCACCAAGCTTTAAAATTGATGATAACTCATCGACAGTTATAATGTTAAAAAACAACATCAAAATTACTATTGAAAATGTTGTGGAAGTAAGGAGCATACCAACTTTAACAGGTGAGTAATGATTCATAATTTAATTGTTCTTGTTATCACTTTTTAGAATTGATATAACACATTTTATAACAATTTAGACTAATAAATAAAAATATTTTAAAAAAATGTTTTGCCAAATAGTTTTTTATAAAAACTTCAAAAAAAATAACTTTGTATTCATTTGATGAATAATACCATTTCCACTAATAAATTAACCAATTAGGTCATGTCGCTACCGTAAGCACGACTAAAAAAAATCATGTCGTTGCTTAGCACGACTAAAAAAAATCATGTCGCTACCGTAGCACGACTAGAATTAATCATCTCGCTACCGTAAGCACGATGTTTAAAAAAATCTTACTTAATTTATCATTTATTAAGTGGAAATGATATAAAAACTTATTAACAAATAAATGCTCAAATTTTTAAAGAGAGTTTAATGTTAAAAATTATTCAGGTTTTTTAATCTTGCACTCGCCAAAATAAGACCTCGGAGCTAACTCTCTAGCCTTATAACTTGTTGCAATAAGATGCGAAAAAGTCATATCATATATCCTTTCTTGACGCGAAACTATAGTAAAGTCTAGATCATTATTTTGATTAAAGCAAAACTTTTTTTCTTTAAGAAGTTTTTTTAAAAAATTATATTCTACAATACTAATTTTTGCTCCAGCGTTTTTTACTTCTTTTTGCAAATCCTTGCTATTTTTCTCTAAAAAATCTTCA
>JBJTWJ010000066.1:0-3660 GCA_046081665.1 Alphaproteobacteria bacterium
TGGTCCTGTAGTTAAATGGATATAACTTCTGCCTTCTAAGCAGATATTCCTAGTTCGATTCTAGGCGGGACTACAAATTGGGAAATAGCGCAGACCGGTAGCGCACTTGGTTTGGGACCAAGGGGTCGGGAGTTCAAATCTCTCCGCCCCGACCAATTTGAAAATCAATTTTAAAATTAATTCTCGTTAAACTCATCTGGGTTTGCAATTTTTGACTGTTTGTTTTCTATATTCCTGGCTTTTTCTAACTCCTCATTTTCATCAAATAAAATTAAATCTTTTAGTGCCTCATTATTGATGTTACGAAAAGAATTTATTATATCGTTAATTTCAGTTGTTTTCAATCCTGCTCTGGCAAGGGCAGCTTGACTGAGTTGCAGACCAGTTTCAAGATTTTTTGAAACAACATAGCTTGCTCCAACCTTTTTAAATCGATCAGCATTATTGAAGGTTTCAGATTTAGTAATTACTGCAACGGTTGGAAAATTTTGATGAATAAATCTGGTTATTTTAATGCAAGCGATTTCATCGTCTAATCCAATAATAACTGATTCAGCTTTAGGGGTACCAATGTAATTTAAAATTTCAATATTCATTGGATCACCATAGTAAATGTTAAAGCCATTATTTTTTTCGATTCTTACCACTCGGTGATTATTTTCAAGAATTAAATAGTTAATTTTTCTTTTGCGTAAAATATAAGCAATAATTCTTGAAACCTTAGAAAATCCAATAATTATCACATGTTTACTGATATCGCCAATTTCGCGTTTAAGTTTATTATCGCGTAAAATCTCTTTGATGTATATTTGTCCTTTAATCTTACGGCCAATATTTGCGAGCATTGGCGTTAAAGCCATCGAGAAAGTAATTGCAGTCATTAATATTTGTGATAATTGATCATCAATTAATTTTTCTTGAACTGCAACTAAAAGCACAACAAAAGAAAACTCTCCACCTTGTGACAGCAATAAGCCAGTGTGAATTGCTGGAGCTAAAGGAAAGCGAAATATTCGACATAAAATTATTATTATAGAGGCTTTTAAAGCAATTAGGCCAAGAGTAATTTCGATAATTTGTAATAAAGCATCGAGAAGAAGATTGGTATCAAAAGACATGCCAATAGTCATAAAAAATAACCCCATTAGCAATGATTTAAGCGAAAGAATTTCTTCTTCAACACGATAGCGATATTCTGTTTCTGCAACCATTAATCCAGCAATAAAAGCTCCTAAAGCAAATGATAAGCCAAGTTTATGACATAATAATGCTGATCCAAGAACAATCAAAAGTGTGAAGCTTAAAAACAATACTTCATTTTGAGTATGAGCAATAATTCTAAAAAAAGGTTTTAGTAATAAACTACCAACTGCAAAGATGATTAGTAAAGCTATAATAGCGTTGAATAATGCTCCACCAAGAGCATTAAATACATTAAGATTTGCTTTTGATAAAAGAGGAAGAAGGACAAGAATTGGAATAACTGCTAAATCTTGCATTAGTAAAATTGAAAAAGATAAACGCCCAACTCTTGTTGATTGTTCGCCATTTTCAGCTATTACTTGCATAACAATTGCTGTTGATGACATTGCTAACGCACAGCTGATTATGATTGCTCCCTCAATTGGAATCTTAAAAAAGAAATAGCAGATATAAATAATTACCGATGAAGTTAAAAAAATTTGCAATGTTCCAAAGCCAAAGACATATTTACGAATAGTTGATAATCTTGCAAAGGTTAGCTCTAAACCAATAGCAAAGAGCATGAAAACAATACCTAGTTCAGCTATTGATTTAGTTGATTGAGTACTTTGCACATATTGCATGCCAAATGGTCCAATAATTGCTCCAGCTATTAAATAACCCAAAGCAGGACTCAAGCCAATTTGTCGAAAAATCACCACAACAACAATCGATGCAACTAACAAAGTTATAATGTCGTTAAGATATGAAATATCGTGCACAATAATTTTAAAAATAGTTAATAAAAAAAACTTCTTGAGAAAAATAATTTTTTTTTTGATATTTGAGTTTTAAAAGATTAATATCATTTCTGGCAAGTATTAATTTAACATTTTATTAAAATTTTTTCAAAAATGACAATTCTCAGCGATAAATCAATTAAAAAACTTGTAGAAAAAAGTGGCATGATTGAGCCATTTATTGATCATCAAATTCGTAATAATGAATTTGGTTCAAAAATAATTTCCTACGGTATTTCATCATATGGTTATGATGCAAGAGTTTCCAATGAGTTCAAGATTTTTACAAATATTGACTCGGCAATTGTTGATCCAAAAAATTTTGCTGAAACAAGTTTTGTCGATCGAACAACTGATATTTGTGTTATCCCTCCTAATAGTTTTGCATTAGCAAGAACTGTTGAATATTTCCGAGTTCCTGACGATGTTTTGGTAATTTGCGTTGGCAAATCAACATATGCTCGTTGCGGAATTATTGTTAATGTAACCCCTTTAGAACCCGGTTGGGAAGGGCATGTAACATTAGAATTTTCTAATACTACACCTTTGCCTGCAAAAATTTATGCCTTTGAAGGAGCTTGTCAATTCTTATTTTTTAAAGGTGATCATCCCTGTGATGTCTCTTATAAAACAAGGCTTGGCAAATATATGGGGCAAACTGGAGTTACTCTACCAAAAGTGTAAATTAATAATACTTTATAAATTTATCAATAATTAATTTAAGTATTAAATATTTTTATGAATAAACAATTAATTCTAGCGTGTATTATTTTTTTAAATAGCGTTAGAATCATGCCGTGTTTTTCTCAAGAATTAGATGGTTTTGCAGTGCAAAATTCTACTAAAGAAAGTTATTCTAACGAAGTAATAGTAGACGAAAAATTTGATGAATATAATGTCTCCAAAAATAGAGCTCAAAATATTATAGCAAGAGAAGAGCCATCGCAATTTCGTCCTAAAACTCCTACTCCTAGTAGATTTTTTGCAGCTGATTTATCAATGCCAGATAATTTTGTAAGTAGCAATAATCTTGCTAAAAAAACTGGTTCATTTTATAGAGCATCTGGAGAAATAATTTTTATCCAAGGAACAATTACCGATTCATTTGGTGTTCCAGTTCATGGTGCAGTTGTTGAAATATGGCAGACCAATGCTTCTGGAAAATATCACACCTTGCTTGAAGATAATAGCGAGTTTATTGATAAGCATTTTAACATGTCAGGAAGGGCAATTACTGATAATTTAGGTAATTACCATTTCATTACTATAATGCCCGGATCAACAGCAGGAAGAGCTCCTCATATTAATTTTAACATTTATCATGAAAAATTTGGTAAATTAGAAACCGAAATGTATTTTGCTAATCATCCATACAATAACACCGATTATCAGTATTTAGTTTATAATGAAATAGAGCGAAAAATGTTGACTGCTGATGTCCGTCATTCTAATATTTTGAATACTCGCTCAATTAAATTATGTACTTTTAATATTACGATGCGAGGAATTCATCAATATAAACGATACTAAAATGGACAATAATTCTCGTAATAACTCTCAAAAATCACTTCGTCAACAGCAGGTTGCAGAAAATATCAAAAGAACATTGTCAGAAATTTTTCTTCAAAAAGGTTTACTTAGCTATTCTGGAAGCTTTATTTCGATTGCCCAAATTGAT
>JBJTWJ010000067.1:0-15226 GCA_046081665.1 Alphaproteobacteria bacterium
TAAAAATAAATTATCACTAAAGGATTTAAATATTTTTAAGAAAAAATTTGAACCTATTGAACTTTAATTTTAAAAAAATTATGAAATTTCTTATAAAAAAAACCAAAAAATTAATTAAAAAAATTCAAGGTAAAGATAAAAAAAAATATGTTAGTGTTTTGAATTTAAATGGAGTTATCGGCAAAGATTCAAAACTTGAATCAGGAATAAATTTTCAGAACTTAGAGCCATTAATCAAAAAAGCCTTTGAGCAAGACAATCTTGAAGCTATTGCCCTATGCGTAAATTCTCCGGGAGGTTCGCCTGTTCAATCGGAATTAATTTATAACTATCTACGAGAATTAAGTATTTCAAAAAAAATTCCAATCTATAGTTTTGCTCAAGATATTTCAGCATCTGGAGGTTATTGGTTATTAAGTGCTGGAGATGAAATATATGCTCATAACTCGTCAATAATTGGTTCAATTGGAGTTATTTTTTCAAGCTTTGGTTTTGTTGATTTAATAAAAAAAATTGGCATCGATCGCAGAGTTTATACTGAAGGCAAAAACAAGGCAATTCTTGATCCATTTTTACCTGAACAACAAGAAAATATCACGATTCTAAAAGCAGTTCAAAAAGATATTTATGAAAATTTTGTTAATCTTGTAAAAGAAAGAAGAATTAACAAAATTAATTTTGATAATGAGGAATTATTCAGTGGAGCATTTTGGTCTGGAAAAAAAGCTTTAGAGCTTGGATTAATTGATGGCATTGCTGATTTTAGAAGCAAGATGCAAGAAAAATTTGGTAAGAATGTTGAATTCATTAAAATTAGTTCTAAAAAATCATTTTTAAAAAACCTTTTCAGCGAAAAAACTAATTTGGTAGAAAAATTTTTTTGTAATTTAGAAGAAAAAATTTTTTTTAATAAATTTGGATTATAAATTTCATGATTAATCAACAAAATACAGATAGTTTTGATCCCAACAAACTTCCACGAAACTTTCGTGATTTGGAGCAATTTAATCTCAAAGCTAGTGCAAGTGCTCAATTTAATGAAGATGAATTGAAAAACATAATTCTTAAAAATCCTGATAAAAAAATTACTGTTGTTGATCTACGCTTAGAATATCATGGTTTTTGGGATAACAAAGCTATTGCTTTTAAAAATATTTCTCAAATTAATAATTCGCTTACTGGATTTAATTATAATCATGATCAAGAAAAAAAGATTTTGTTAGAAAATATTTATAATCAAGATAAATCAATATTTCCTAACTTTTTATCTTCAGAATTAAACATTTCTAATAAGCAACAACAAATTTTAACTGAACAAGAAATTTGTCAAAAAAACAATTGCCAGTATCAACGCTTTGGTTTAGAGGATCACCACTTCCCAAACACTGAGCAATTCCAACAAATTATTGAGTTTATCCAAAAAATTGAATCTTCCCCTAACTCTAGAATTCACGTCCATTGTGCTGCAGGCAGAGGAAGAACGGCAATATTTTTGGTAATTTACGATATTTTAAAAAATTATCAAAACTCAACAATTGATGAAATTTTTATTCGCCATGCTCAACTTGGTGGAGCAAATTTAAGAAATATCCAAAATGAATATGAATGGAGTAATGAAGAAAAAAAACACATTTCTATTCTCTATGACCTTTATTATCAACTTAATCAAAAATAATTTTATATGACATTTTTCAGCCAAAATCTCGCCCAAAGCGATCAAGAAATTTTCAAAGCCATTGATAACGAAACCAATCGTCAAAAAAATCAGATTGAATTAATTGCTTCAGAAAACATTGTTAGTAAAGCTGTTCTTGAAGCACAAGGTTCAGTTTTTACCAACAAATATGCCGAAGGTTATCCCCATAAAAGATATTACGGAGGTTGTGAATTTTGTGATGATATTGAAACCATAGCCATCGAAAGAATCTGCAAATTATTTAATGCCAAATATGCCAATGTTCAACCTCACAGTGGAGCAAGTGCTAATTTAGCTGTTTACCTTGCCCTACTTCAACCCAATGATACAATAATGGGAATGTCTTTAGCAGCTGGTGGACATTTAACTCACGGTGCAATGCGAACTATTTCTGGGATGTGGTTAAAACCCGTACAATATGGTATTCACCTTGATGATGGTTTAATTGATTATGATCAAGCTATGCAATTAGCCTTGGAACATAAACCTAAACTAATTGTTGCCGGAATTTCTTCATATCCAAGAATTGTTAATTGGCAAAAATTTCGCGAAATTGCTGATAAAGTTAATGCCTTGTTGATGGTTGATATGGCTCATATTGCAGGACTTGTAGCATCTGGATTATATCCTTCACCTATTGGCATTGCTGACATTGTAACTTCAACAACTCATAAAACCTTACGTGGACCAAGAGGTGGAATTATTCTTACTAATAACGAAGAATTAGCCAAAAAAATTAATTCAGCAGTATTCCCCGGATTGCAAGGTGGACCATTAATGCATGTTATCGCATCAAAAGCTGTAGCCTTTGGCGAAGCCTTAAAACCTGAATTTAAGGAATATAGTAAACAAGTTATTGAAAATGCTCAAATACTTGCCAAAACCCTAATTAATCGTGGTTTAAAAATTACTACTGATGGAACAGATTGTCATTTAATGGTTGCAGACTTAACTCCTTTAAAAACTGTTACCGGAAAAGAAGCTGAGCATACCCTTGAAAGAGCAGGATTGACTTGTAATAAAAATGCTATTCCAAATGATCCTAGAAGTCCTTTTGTAACTTCGGGTTTGAGATTTGGAACTCCCGCATCAACTACTCGTGGATTTAAAACTAAAGAGTTTGAGATGGTTGGTAATATGATTGCCGATGTCCTACAAGCCTATGTTAAAAGCGAAAGTACGATTGAAAAAAACAACAATTTTGAAACTGAAAATAACATCAAACAGCAAGTCAAAAATTTGTGTCAAAAATTTCCAATCTATTAAATTTTACTTGCGATTAATAAGGTTTAAAGAAATTTTATATTTATTGCAAATATTTTATAACTTTAAATCTTATTAAAAATGCCCAAAATCAAATTAGTTACCTCCAAACTCTCGCCTTATGGACAAAGAGTTGAAATCGCCTTAATTGAAAAAAACATTCCTTACGAAAAACAAGAAATTGATTTAGCCAATAAACCAGATTTTTTAAGCAAAGATTCACCAACTTCAAAAGTTCCTTTGCTCTACACCGATGGCAAACCTTTATTTGAATCGATTGCAATTTGCGAATATCTTGAAGATGCATTTCCACAAAATCCTCTTCATCCTCAAGATCCTTACATGAAATCTTGGCATCGCGGATGGATGGAGTTTAGTAATGGTGTTTTGGCTTCAACATTTGCCCTGATATATGCCCAAGATCAGCAAAATTTTGATTTACGCAAAGCTGATATTGTTGCAAAATTAAAAATTCTTGATGCAAATTTAAAGTTCAATCCATATTTCGATGGCGATCATTATTCGCTAGTTGATGTTTGTCTTGCTTCAGCATTTAAACCATTGATTTTTATTGATAAGAAATTTACACTTGAGATCTTTGATTTACACAAAAATGTTGCAACTTATGTTGAAGGAGCAGTTGCTCGTGGATCGCTTCATAAATCTCTAGCAAATGATTATGAGGATGTCTTTAAACGCTTTATCGAAAAAAAGAAATCGCATCTTCTAACCATGAGTTTCAGCCTTTAGTTAAGGTTTGAAATTAATAAAATATGAATGAATATCCACTAATTAAGATCAAAAAAGATCTACAAAATCGTTTAGCCCAAGGGAGTCCATGGGTTTACTCAAATGAAATTTTAAATTTTTCGCAAGTTAAAAATTTATTAAAGGGAACAATTGTTGAAATTGCTTTTGAACGAAATCAGTCTTTTCAAAAATTTGCTCTTGGTTATTTCAATCCCCATAGCCTAATTAGTGCGAGAATTCTCACTTATAATTTGGAGGAAAAAATTGATGAAGAATATTTTATTAATCGAATTTCATCAGCATTATTACTGCGTAATAAATTTTTCAATCAACCATATTATCGACTAATTCATAGTGAAGGTGATTTTTTACCTGGATTAGTTATTGATCGTTATAATGAAGTTTTTGTATGTCAAATTTCTACAGCTGGAATGGAGCAATTTAGCGAACTCATTACTAAGAGTTTGTTGAAAATTTTTGGCGAAAAAATAACCATAATTTATAAAAATGATAGCGATTTAAGAACTCTAGAAAATCTTGAAAATAATTGCATCATTGCTCATGGCTCAGTTAATGACAAGGTTAAAGTCGAAGAAGATGGTATAACTTTTTTTTGCGATGTCATTGATGGTCAGAAGACAGGTTGGTTTTTTGATCAAAGAATAAATCATAAATTTGTCCAAGATCATTCAAAAAACTTAAAAGTATTGGATGCATTCTGTTATTTAGGAGGTTTTGGAATCAATGCTATTAAAGGTCAAGCAAAGCAAGTTGTTTTTGTTGATTCTTCAGCAAAAGCAATTGAATTAGCTAAAAGTAATTGTAAACTAGTTACAGATAACAGTAATCATCAATTTCAAACTCAAAAAGTTTTTGACTATCTTGAACAAAATAAAGATTTAGAAGAAAAATTTGACTTTATCATCCTTGATCCACCTGCTTTCATAAAAAATAAGAAAGATTTATTTTCTGGTTTAAAAGGTTATGAAAAATTAGTAAAATTATCCCTTGATTTACTTAATAAAAATTCACTATTAATGCTTAATTCTTGCTCTCACCATGCCAAGGTAAGTGATCTAATCGATTGCGTAAAAAATGCTTGCTATAAAAATAACAAAAAAGCAAAATTAATTCGTCAATCCTCAGCTGGGATTGATCATCCGATCCATCTGGCATTAAAAGAAAATGAATATTTAAAATCTCTAACCTTTCTAATTTCATAATTTATGGTTGACAAAATTCTAGTTACAGGAGCATTAGGACAAATTGGCTCTGAATTATGTCTTAGTTTAAAAAAAATATATTGGCAAGATAATGTCATTAGTTCAGATCTTCGCGATAACAATATTAATGATGAATTTCAGCCTTATGAGGTAGTTGATGTCGTAAATAAAGAGCAGTTAGTGATGATTATTAAAAAACATAATATCACAACAATTTATCATTTGGCAGCGATATTGTCAGCTACTGGTGAAAAAAATCCACAATTATGTTTTGATGTCAATATGATCGGCATGTATAATGTTTTAGAAGTAGCTCGTGAACTAAAAATAAAACAAATTATTTGCCCAAGCTCAATTGCAGTATTTGGTCCTGAAACTCCACAAATCAACACTCCTCAAAATACCATTATTTTACCTAAAACGATGTATGGCATTACCAAGGCAAGTGGTGAGTTGCTCTGCGATTATTTTGTAAAAAAATATCAAGTTGATATTAGAGGTTTGAGATATCCGGGACTAATCAGCTACAAAGCTCCTCCAGGGGGAGGAACTACTGACTACGCAGTAGAAATATTTTACCATGCTTTACAAAATAATTACTATCAATGTTTTTTAAATGCTCAAACGATTTTGCCGATGATGTATATGGAAGATGCAATTCGTGGAACCATAGAGCTTGCAGAAGCAGATTTTAAAAAACTTAAAAATCATGCTAATTTTAATTTTGCAGGTATTAGTTTTTCATGCGAAGAACTTGCTAATGAAATTAAAAAACATCTACCAGATTTTAAAATTAATTACCAGCCAGATTTTCGTCAACAAATTGCCGATTCTTGGCCAAAATCAATTGATGATTGTGAAGCTAGAGAGCAATGGGGTTGGAGCAATAAATTTGATCTCGAAAAAATGACTAGCGATATGATCAAGAATTTAAGAATTAAACTTAAAATTTCTTAAAAAAAATTCTTTAAAATAGTAAATCTTTTTATCAAATATTTCAAAATCAAATCAAAAATAAATTTCTCATTTTATTTCTTATACCATTTCCACTTAATATTAGCCAAAAAGATAAAGCTTAATTTATAAATACCTAATTGTTTCATTTATTAGTGGAAATGGTATTAAACTGATCTTGACCCAAAGCTTCTTTAATTGCGGTAAAACTATTATTTACCATAATTTGAGAATCTATTTTCCAATTAGGAATTGCTGATTTTTTTACTGATATTTTAGAAATAATTCGCCATGCCAAATTTTTGGGATCAAATAATCCAACATACATTTCAATTTTTTTACCAGCTAAATATTCCTTTTCACCGCCATTAATTGTTGATACTGCGAAATAATAATTACCCAATTTTTCGGTAACTTGCTTTGAAAATTTTTTAAATTGCTCATTTTTTTCAACTTTTTCAAGCATTGATTGATCGTTCATGGTATCTAAAAACATCCCATAAAAATTACTACCAATTTTGCTAGTTACTTTTTCAATCAAAATTCCAGTTGGAATTGTATTTTTAACACCATATGTTGAAGCCCATCCTGCGATAATAGTAGTATCAACATATTTTGAACCATTGTTAACTTTGCCATCAAAACCAGTGGTTGGAAACATTATTATTTTATTTACCTTAACGTCCAAATCTTGACGATTATAAACAATCTCTGCTTTTGAGCCAATTGAAATTTTACATGAGGTTAAAACCAATAACATTACCGAAATATATATTTTTTTCATATTTTTAATTTTTTGAATTAACATTAGATTTATTGACTTTGCTTTGATTAGTTTTTAAAACACTATTTTCTTTAGAAATATCATCGCTATTTTCTTCAACAACACCAATAATAAATTTCTTTTTTTTAGTTGGCAATTGTTGTGAAGAATTTTTTGAAGAATCTGCCTTAGGATCATTTTCAATTTTGTCCTTGGAATCTAATTTATTCTGCTTTAGTTCAGCATTGCTTTTACTATCTGATTTATTGCCTTTGCTACTGACATTTTGTTGAGAATTTTTGTTATTATTGTCTTTGCTTGCTGGCTCAATAAGTGCTGTTTTTTGATTGTTATTAGCAATTCTTTGGTTAGCACTTTCCTGATTTTTTTTAGAATCATTAGTTTTATTATTAGTTATTTTTGGTGAATCATTATTTAAATCTAATTTTTTTGATTGGTTTTTATTATCAACTATTTGTTTTTGATTATTTTCGATAACTTTCTTTATTTGCTCTTTAATTTCTTTTTGCTTGGTATAGTTATATGAAGGATTTTTTGTTAATACATATCCAGATTGCTTGTCTGAATTGATTTGATTGCTATTACTTAAATGATAATTATCAATAGTTTTCAAAACAAATTTAGGTTTTTGCTCTTGATTATTCTCTAAAGCTGATTGTCTAAAAATAAATTTTTGCAATTTTTCATTTGATTGACTGTATTGCAGTGAATTATTTGGGGAAGAATAATTTTTATTAGAAATAATCATAAAATCTTTGTTATCTTCTTTAGTTTTTTTAAGGGCATATTTTATTGCTGAATTTGAAGATACTGACTCTTCTTTTGAATTTTTAGGATAAACAAGTTTAGGCAATGACGCATTTTTTTTGTTATTTTGAAAATTTTTGTCTTTACTGGTTATTAATTTAAATTTTTCTTCAATCTCATTGGCTTTTTGATGTTTTTCTTTTTTCTTTAAATTTTCCTTTTGGTCAATAAAATCAGCTACAACAATAGCATTTTTTTGACCTTGATTATCAACTGATTTTCTTGATAAATCTTTACTATTTAACTCTTCAATAACTTTAGAGCGATTTAAATTTTGCTCATCACTTTGAGACATTTTTTGCTTAAAATCTTCATTAGAAATTACTGGTGAAACTTTGATTAAGCGATCAAGATAGGACTCTAACAAACCTTGAATCACTGGATTTTCACGGTTACGAGAAATAATAAATGAATCAGTAATTTGCTCTTTTAAAAGCTTGGTAGAAAAATTCTTGGAAAAATTTAATTTTTCAAGCATGATATTTAAACATTTATCACAATTGGCAAGTGTAGCATGCATTATGACTGATTCACCAACATTGTTTAATCCTGAGGCATTCGCTCCTTTAGTTATCAATAAATCTACGATTTGGTAATGACCATTAAGATTGGCTCGCATTAACGGAGTCCAGCCTTCATTATCAACAGCATTAACATTTGCTCCTCCTTCAATTAAAATTTTAGCAATTTCATAATTGCCTTCACGACTAGCGATATGAAGAGCAGTTGCTCCACCAATGTTTTTTTGATTGATTAAAACTCCTCCAGCTTTACTGAAAAATCTTACCCCTTGCACATCGTTACTATGAACAGCCATCATCAAGACATTGATTCCTGCTACGTCATCCTCGCTAAAATCAAAAATATTTTTTGAACTCTGGGCTTGACTGTCTGCTTGGCTGGATTCTTCTTTGGCTTTAGTGCTAGCTGTATTTTCATTTTTATTTTTTGATGATGTCGAATTTTTCTTTGAAACTTTTACTAAGGTTTTGCTATCCTTATCGGAATAATCACTATCACTTTTTTGGTCTGAAACTACTACAAATTCTTCCTGTGAAAATCCAGATTTTGAGAAAAAAAATAACACCCAAAAAAAAACCAATAAAAAAACCAAAACCCTTGGCATTAATAGCTGGTATTTAGAGTTTAAACTATTATTTATTCGATTGATTAAAGGCAATTTTAATTTTTAAAAATTTATGTAATTTAAGGTATTTTAAAAATAAAAAAAATAGCTAACAATCTCAAACAAAATTAACAAGTAATTTCTTTTTGAACAAAATATTTTTTATTTCCAGCGATTTTGTAGTTCATTGATCAGACTTTGATTTTGGGGTATAGATTTTCTTTCATTCCATTGCTTAGCATTATTTTTTAAAAGATATTGAACGACAACTTCTTTTTTATGACGATATGCAATTGATAAAGCACTAAAACCATCTTTATCAATTGCATTAACATCAACCCCTTTTTTAACAAATAAATCCACTGCCGGAAGAAATCCAACCCTTGAAGCATGCATTAGATAAGTTCTTCCAAAGCGATCTAACGATTTAACATCAGCATAATTTTCTAACAAGATTTGCAAAGAGCGAAAATCTAATAGCTCAATAGCAATTTCTATTGGGGTATATCCTAAACGATTTGGTAGGTCTGGATCTGCTCCATTAGCTAAAATTTCGGCAACCAATTGATGATTTTTAGTAAGAATTGCTTGCGTTAAAAATGTGTCACCAAATTCATTTTGAATATTTGGATTTTTAACACTTTTGTATATTTCTTTAAACCTTAAAATATCGCCATCTCTTAACGCTTGAAATGCCAGATTTAAAATTTGCTTTGGAGTGTTAATAAAAGGAATATGAAAATTATCTTCAGATCTTGTTGGCAAAAGAATTGGATAAGCAGGAAGCTCTTCAATGGTAAAACGATTGAGATTTTTTTCTTTAGGAATGATAATTTCATCCTGCACAAAGTCATCGTCAATTTGTTGCAATCTTTGGATTTTTTCATCTTTTTCATCTCCTAAATACATTCTTCTTAAATCATTAAGAATTTTTTTTCGCCTTTTTTCATAAGATTTTTTTTCAGCTAATGACATTTTTTTAGTTTTGGAATTATCTTCATTGCTTACTGGATTATCAATAATGTTTGATTGGTTACCAACATCAAAATTATCAAGGGTTTTTTGGGTTAATTCATTTTGCCAATCATCTGAATTTTGGAAAACCTTAATATCGTCATCTGCTTGACTTTCTAATTTTGGTGATTGCATGGCTTGGATTTTTTTTGATTCCTGCTCAAGCCTTGATGCTAATTTTTGCTTTTTTTGATTGTTAATTCGTGAAGTTTTGTTTTGTGATAAATAGTTATCTTCAAGTGTTGAGGATAAGCTATTTTCAGGTTTATTATTGCGATTATATTCGATTTCATTGGCAAGATTTGAGTTATTATTTATTCTGGATAAATCTTTATTCTTAACATTCTTCTTTAAAAATTGCTTACTATTATTTAATTCTTTTTTATTTTGTGAACTATAATCATTATTTACTATAATTTGTGATTTTTCATTATCATTGTTTATTTTTAGTTTATTTTTATTATCATCACTTGCTTCAACATTATCAAGACCCATCGACTCTAGATCTATTTTTGGTTTTTGATTTTGAATTTGATTCTGAAAGGGATCTAATTGTGCTTTCTTTTTTTCTAAAAAATAATTCATCGAATCACTTTGAGCAAAAGACAAAGCGATTCCACAAAATGGCTTAAGATAAAAAAACAAAAATAGTAAAATATATTTTTTAGTCATTAAAATTTATCTTTTAAAAATGCGATTTAAAAATGCGAATTTGTTTTATTTTTTATAACCGGATCATAACCACAATTTTTGTTAAACGGGTTACATCTTAATATTCGCCATATTGCCATAACAATTCCTGTTATCAAACCTTTTTTTTGAATCGCTTCAATTGCATAATTTGAGCAAGACGGATGAAATCTACAACGATTTGGATAAAGCATTTTAGCAAAAATAATCTGATAAATTTTTATTAAATTAATAAAAAATTTTTTTAATATTTTAACTAAGAAATTAACTCTAGCCATTCATCCTCACTTAAGATTTTTAAACCAAGCTCTTCGGCTTTTTTCAATTTTGAACCTGCTTTAGATCCTGCAACAACATAGTCAGTTTTTTGAGAAATTGAACCAACAACTTTCATCCCCAAATCTTCAGCTTTTTTCTTAGCTTCGCTTCGCGTCATTTTTTCTAATGTTCCAGTAAAAATTACTGTTTTATTAACATGGATTGAGTTTGAGATGGTTATTTTAGTTTCAATAATATCAAGATAATTAACTAAATCCTCAACCATTTTTAAATTTCTTGAATCACGAAAATAGTCAATTAAAGCTTGAGCCATTTTTTCACCTATGCCATCTATTGCAATAAAATCAAGATATTCATCATTATTTTGTTTATGGTCATTGTTTTTAGCTAATAAGAGCAATTGATCATTGGAAATATTTCTATACTTATCTATAAAATTTTTAAAATTAGAATATGTTAAAAAATGATTAGCTAATACTTTAGCAGTTGTTTCACCAATATGACGAATACCTATCGCATAAATAAACTTTTCAAAGCTTACTTGCCTTTTACTACGAATCGCTAAAAACAAATTTTCAACTGATTTTTCAGCCCAACCTTCTTTGTCTTTTAGTTTACAGAAATTTGAATTTGCAGAATTTTCTATTTCCTCAAGCTTAAATATGTCTGCAAAACTTTTAACCCTGCCTTCATTAAAAAAATTTTCGATCTGTTTTTTACCAAGACCAATTATATCAAAAGCATCTTTGCCAACAAAGTGCTTTAAGGTTTCTTTTAATTGAGCGTCACAACTTAATCCACCACTACAACGAAGAACTACATCATCTGCAGTTTTGACAATTAAAGACTGACATACTGGGCAATTAAGTGGAAAAGAAAAAGGCAATGAATCATTACCCCTATTTTTTAAATCAACTTCCAGAACTTGGGGAATAACATCCCCTGCTCTTTGAATAACAACTAAATCACCAATGCGGATATCCTTACGAATAATTTCATCTTGATTGTGTAATGTAGCTCTTGAAACCACAACTCCACCAATGTTAATTGGTTTTAAAATTGCTACTGGAGTGATTGCTCCAGTTCTTCCAACTTGCAAAATAATATCTTGAATCAAAGTTTTAGCTTTTTGAGCGGGAAATTTGTGAGCAATAGCATATCTTGGACTTCGCGCAACATAACCCAATCTCTTTTGCAAGTTAAAATCATTAACTTTATAAACCATACCATCTAAATCATAATCAATGTCATAGCGTTTATGAGCAATTGAATCATATAAATCAATAACTTCTTTAAGAGATTCGCAAAGTTGTGAATGTGGTTCGGTATTAAAGCCAAATTCTTGTAATTTTTGATGAAGAATAGCTTGCGAATCGCAAATAAAATCATCGGAATATTCACCTAAGGAATAAACAAAATAATTTAATTTACGCTTAGCTGTAATTTGTGAATCAAGTTGACGAAGCGATCCAGCAGATGCATTTCTGGGATTAGCAAATATTTTTCCACCCTGCTCTTCTTGATTTATATTCAACTGTTCAAAATCTTTTTTTCCCATAAAAATTTCACCGCGAATTTCTAAAACCTTAGGTGGATTAGAGGTTTTTAAAATTTGTGGAAAATTTTTAATAGTTTTAACATTTTGCGTAACATCTTCACCTTCAACTGAGTCTCCTCGAGTTGCACAGTATATTAATTTACCCATTTCATATCTTGCACTAAATGATAATCCATCAATTTTAGTTTCACAAAAAATTTTAAAACTTAGTTTGTTATTTATTGAATTTTGAGCATTTTGTAAATTAGAACTGCCAAACAAATCAAACTGCTCTTTAACTATTTTTTTATCAAAACCAAGAAACCTTTCAATGCGTGTTATAAAATCTTCAATATCCTCAACACTAAAACCATTAGCTAATGATAACATTGGTTTACTATGCTTTATTTTAGAAAAGATTTCTAAAGTTTTTCCACCAATTTTTTCATCAGACTCATCAAAATATTGAGGAAAATTTATTTGATATTCATGAAGATTTTTTTTAAGCTCATCATATTCCTGATCGCTAATCAATGGTGAATCAAAAGTATGATATGCTTCATCATGCTTGGCTATAAGCAATTTTAAATCATTGATTTTTTTTATTACTTCTTGATTGTAATTCATTACTTTTAAAATATTACATTATAACTAAACTATTTCATCATCATTAACATTAGATAAATTTTTATAAATCCTGTTAAAATTTACTCGATAAAAAAACTCTTCATCAATACTATGAATAACAATGTTTTCATCATTAACCTGAATGACTAAAAGACCTGCTGATAAATTAATCGAGGCAATTAAAAGCTCTTCAGAAAAATTATGATCACGCTTAATTTCGAGGAAATGAAGCTTGGGGTTCATGGTTCTTCGATTTATCGCTAAATCAATTATCAAATAAATTGCTCTAAAAAAATTTTTAAAATAATGAATAATAAAATGACGATAAAAACCAAAACTCAAATATAAAAATTTACTATCTGCATCAATTAGTTTTATCCGATAGCTAAAAATAGCAATTGCCAATGATGCCAAAATTCCAATAAAAAAATAAATTACTGTAAAATTATTACCAATTAGCATCAAGCAAAGCCAAAGAGTAACTAAAAATAAAAATTGATTGAAAATATTTAACATTTAAAATTATTATTATTAAAATTAACAGCTATTTAATTTAAAATATTTTTTAATAAAAAAAACAAAATACAATGAAAAAAATTCTTATAGTTCTTGCCGATTATTATCCAGAGATCTCCAAACTTTTGTTGTATGGATGCCAAAGCAAACTTAAAGAGCTAGGTTATGAATTTGAAGTTTTAAAAGTTGCTGGAGCACTTGAAATTCCTGTTGCAATTAGCTATGTCAATGCTAGCAATCAAAGCAGTAAATATCAAGGTTATATCGCCTTAGGCTGTGTAATTCGCGGTGAAACATCGCATTATGATATAGTCTGCAACGAAAGTGCTAGAGGCATTACCAAGTTATCAATAAAACATCAGTTAGCTATTGCTAATGGCATCTTGACCGTTGAAAATTTTCAACAAGCAATTGCTAGAGCGCATTATTCACAAAAAAATAAAGGTGGTTTTTGTGCGCAAGCCTGTCATAATTTAATTTCCATTAAAAATCAATTAAACCTTAACTAATCATAACTAATTATGAAAAAAATATTTTATCTTTCGACCTTATTTTTTTTAACCTCATGCTTTATCGGTGCATCGCAAAATTCCAAAATCACCGCTAACAAACCGCAACATTTTCCTTTTGTTAGTGGAATTGATCTTAATGGAAAAAAATATGAACTTCCCAATGACTTTGCTGGAAAAATAAATATCATTGCCCTTGGCTTTGAGCGTGAACATCAAGATCCTATAAACACTTGGATCCCCAGCATTGACCAACTTATTAAAAATACCAATCCCCAGATTGGTTTAAAATTCTACGAAGTTCCGTTAATATACGAACTAAGCACCTTTCAAAGAGGTTGGGTTAATAACGGTATGCGTTTTGGAATTCGCGATGAAACTGCTCGGCAAAGAACAATTACGGTTTACACTGATCGCGAAGAATTTTTTAAAATTATGGATATGAAAGGTGACAGAATTTATCTTTTGTTAGTTGATAATAACGGCAAAATTTTATTTCAATGTGAAGGGGAAATGACCAAAGAAAATCTTGATAAAATTGTAAAGCTTATTGCCAAGCAAGCTCAGTAAAATCGATAATTAAAAAAAATAAAGTTCAATTATTTGTTAATTTAATTTTAAGAAATTTTTAACAAATATTTTTTGGCAAGATAGGCTTCAATAGCTTGTCTTTCTTCATCATTAAGAGTTCGATTAAAAACAATTAATTCAGCCATATCCCCAGAGTAGTTTCCACCAATTTTTGAAGTTTTGGCAGTTGTAATTGCAACTGTTTGTGTAGCATCAATAGCATCAGGAGCAGTTCCGCCATTAAGCCAATATTTTTTCCCAGCAGTTTTACTAAAAGTCATGGTATGAATTCTTAACTTTGTACCCGCTAAATCTGCACACCCCGCTGTAACCCCTCCATTACAATCTAAATCATTCGCATAAAATGCCAAAGAAAAATTATTATCACTGCGATAACCAACATGAAGGCATTCATTAGTTGAGCAAGCTTGAAGAGGATGAAATAACCAAGTTCCAGCATTATTTTTTCGTTCAACCACAAACATTGTAAAATTTGTATTTACAAAAATATTGCCATCGATATTAAAAAAATCATCACCATCGAAACGAACTGAAGGAATTGCCCCATAAAAATAATTTTCAATATATTTAGGCTGATTAGTGCTAGCTGCAGAAGTAAAAACATTATACTTTGTTGAAGACTGAGCATTGTTATCATACCACGCAGTTAAGAAGGCATTGTTTTGCTCTTCAGTATCATTAAAACTTCTTTCTAAGGAAGTTTCAAACCAGAATACCACATCTTTGATAGTGTTAACAGGCGAAGTTGAGGTTATGTTTTGGGCAGTTTGCAAACGCATTCTTAAGATTAATCTTGAACTTGTTGTTACCCCTGCAACCAATATTCCAATGATTAAAATTACAATTGATAATTCAATTAA